>JAYTAQ010000160.1:0-2822 GCA_043737415.1 bacterium | reverse complement strand
TATAGTTAACATAAATAGGTCAGGAATTTTAAATACTGAAAACAACGTATCCGGTAACTTTGAAAATTTAGGAATTCAACAAGAGGATAGTTTGAAATTAATAGCATTAATAAAACAGATTTTTGATAGTGGTGAAACCCAAACATTTAACATACAATTTAACTCA
Organism: bacterium; assembly: GCA_043737415.1. Taxonomy (GTDB): domain Bacteria; phylum Patescibacteriota; class Dojkabacteria; order JAOAGR01; family JAOAGR01; genus JAYTAQ01. Next base: position 2,656 of record JAYTAQ010000160.1, on the reverse strand, counting down.
TCAAACGGTCAATTAGGCAGTTATCATGTTTTATACACATTGTTAAAAGGAACTGTTGCAAATAAATCCCAATTAGTTTTAGGAACATATATTGATATTACCTCTCGAGAACAATCCGACGTAGCTCTTCAAAAAAGTAATGATCGCTATCAAAACATCGCCGAACAAATGTTTGACTTTGCATCTGCGTACACATTGGATAAAGGAGGAAAGTGGACAAATGTTTGGATGACTGATGGTTTTACTAACACAACGGGATATTCATTAGAAGAAATTCAAAATAGGGGTGGGCTTTCTAGCATCGTATATCTTTACGATAAGCGCATCGTGGAGGAAACCGAAGCGATGGTTGCCTCTGGAAATGGAAAAAATTTTTATAAAGAGTTTAGAATAATATCTAAAACTGGTGAAGTTATTTGGATTCGTTACCACTGGTACAGTAAAAAAGATGATAATGATGATGTAACAACTGTTTATACAGCTGCTTATATTATCACTACACAGAAGAAAAATGAAGAGAAAGCTCGTTTGGAGCATGATCGATTAACGATAATAATGAACTCATCTCCACAGTCAATTTTTCTACTAGACCTTGAAGGTCGAATCTTATTTTTCAATAACGTAGCAGTAGATTGGATAAAGAAAACTTTTAATGGCCTTGATTTAAGGCGGAATAAAAATCTTAAAATTTTTGATGTAATACTACCTTCATATTTTGATCGATTCTCTCTATCTTTTCGTCAAAGTGTCAGAGGGACAAATGTAAATACAACTGAAAAAGTGAAGTTACTTCAAGGTGATTTTTTTTGGTCAGATGATAAGTTTATACCTGTATTAGGACCCCAACTTGAAACAATTGGAGTGATTTTTACCGCACTAGGTGTAACAGAAATTATTGAAGGTCGTCGAGAAATTGAACAGCAAAGGATAAAACTATTAAGAACACAATTTTCAATTGATCAGGCAAAACAAATTGTTGGTACAATTCATGATTTTAATAATCTACTGGCAGGAGCTCGGCTCAGATTACAAATGGTATTAGAGATATTGAGAGACCCGAATTTTCTCACAACAATCGATAATGATCCTCATACCTTAAGTACGCTAATTGAAGACATAAGAGCTTCAGAACAAATACTGAGTGCTGGTACTCAAAAAGTAAAAAGTTTGCTTACACTTTCTAAAGCCGGCGAACTAAATAAATCTAATGTAGAACCAATTGATCTTATTGATATGACATTTGGTATGTCAAGACCACTTGGAGAGGGAATAAAAATGGAAATAATCAAACCTGAAACAGAGTTACCCTCAATTCAATTGGATGAAGGATTGATTCAAAGCAGCTTACAAAACATATTAATCAATGCCATATACGCAGTTAGATCTAAGGGTGAAATAACTGACGAAGATGGCATTACCTTGAAGTATGGTCAGGAAAATAAAGACCTGATTATTGAAGTTAAAGATACAGGTACAGGAATAAGTCCTAAAAATATAAACCAGATATTTGATTTCAATTTTACAACAAAAGGAGATGAAGGCTCAGGTTTTGGAATGCCAATGGTTAAATTATCAATTGAGCTACATGGAGGTTCAATTGAAATAGTCAGTTATACCGAGGCTGAAGAACCGGGTATTGCAGTTTATTGGGAAAATACATGGAAAGACAATGAAGCTAATTCGAAATTAATAACTCAAGAAATGATCGATCGTGATCCTAGATATAGAAATATACGAACAGGCACAACTGTCAGTATTAGGCTGCCAATGTCGGCGGGTTAATGGTTGTATACTTGGAATCCACCACCGAAAGCAGTTTGCAGAGCATCTAGTTCAGCGGTAACAATTTCACCTCTTCTATTTGCTCGTGTAATTTTGTATACACCATCTGGAATTTCATAAATATCTGATCCGGATTGGATAAGTGCAATATGATGTGGATTGTCTACTTGATGATCCAAAGCGTAGGTATCGATATGGACATGTTTAATTCCGACAATTTTTGCTGCTTCGCGAGCTAATGACGCTGCATAATCATCAGGAGAAGAAGTTAATGCCCCAAAAACAGCTCTGCTCGCAGCACAATCACCATGGGTTACTGCTACTTTAATTTTTTCAGAGGCATAGCTTCGAGCTAGTAATTCAACTTTTTCCCAGAATCTAATATGTCCGCTTAACTGTGCAGAATGTTCGATTATAAAGGTACCTGGTGAGAATGTAGGAATCAATCCCGGAGTTCGCATTTCCATTATTGGAAGTCGACGTTCAGAACAAAAACCTGCAACTACCTTTCCTGGTTTTCCAGAAGCTCTTACTAAAGCTTGGAAAACTGGCCTTGAATCCGCCTGAGTCATTATGGTGACTAATTTATTATCTGGAGGAATACTATACTCATGTTTTTGATTAAACCCTTTTGCCATTTTTATTTTCCTTATTTTGATCCAATACTTATATTTCAACCTATAGAATAAATGATTTACATAGGTTGGTTTTATTCGACTGGGTAGTGATTTTCAGTAACCATTGCTATTTTTGATATGATTATTAATGCAAAAGGCATGGAGAACTACTTCGATGTTCACTTTTTGTTCTCAAAATTCTAGGTACGAGATAGAAAACCCTATAATACTGTTTATAGTCTAATAAAGTTAGCTCG
>JAYTAQ010000159.1:0-2854 GCA_043737415.1 bacterium | reverse complement strand
AAATTATTGTTCAAGTAGTTGGCTTGCAACTCTAGGAGGAATTTTATTTACAAAAGGAGATCGATTAATAGTCGCGTCATTATTAGGCTCCAGCTATTTGAGTATATATTCTGTATTCAGTGATTTCTGTGGTTCAATCAACTATTTTTCTGCGAAACCAATTCAACCCTTGCTTCCAATCATTGGATCTTATGAGAGGGGATCTATTCCGAAAAATGAGTTAGTTCTAAAATTACGAAAAATATTTTCGGTCAATGCGTGTATTTCGGTGCTACTTGGAACTTTTCTTTTACTGTTTTCCAAACTAATAGTATCCTCTTTAGTCAAATCAGATACTAATTTGACTTATGTCAATGGTTTTCAGTATTTAATAGTTATTACAACGCTATATTCTTTAAATTCAGTAGGATATTTCATACTCTTGGGTTTAAAAAAAGTTAGGGTATTCGCATACATAAATGTATGTAGTGGTGCAATGTCTCTGCTTTTAATTTATTATGGAGCACTCAACTATGGATTTATGGGAGCTATCTTAGGCAATGTCGGCTTCGTTCTAACGCTTGCGTTCTCAATATTGTCGTTGCATTATCTGAGAATCGCAAAGGAAAACATGATGTACTGGATAGTCTTCCCAGTATCATCATTTCTTGTCTCTTTCATTATCTCTAAATTGATTACGAATGAGATATACTCAAATGCGACATTAGTAATAGAGTGTATCGCGATTATTGTTTACCTATTCTTTGAATTCAAAAATAAAAAAATTCAAAGAATATAGAATCTGTATATGTTTCATCCATCTTCTAATGTTATCGTTATGCTTACTTTTTCCATTCGGGCCAAAGAATCAATTAAAGGTGATTTACCATCTTACTTCTGAGATGGTCTTTAGTCCTGTAAAGACATACAATTCAATTTTAGGATTTCTGACTTACTTGCGTCAGTTCATAGGCTTCGCTTTAAATCCAAGAAACTCTTTCAAAGTTAAGCTCTTCCCTTGCTTGGATGATCGCTATGATTCAGCAGGTTCTTTTCCTCTTCATTATTTTCATCAAGATCTCTGGGCAGCAAGAAAAGTTTTTGAAATAAATCCGGAACATCATGTTGATATTGGTTCTCGAATTGATAAAGCGGCTGTTTCATACCCCGTCCGCTTGCGGCGGGGTTCTTAATTTTTAGTGCAGTCAATCGAACGCTTAGACAGTAAATCTTTCAGCCCTGCTTGATAAATCTTTCTAGAAAATCTAGACTTAAGGAAGGATGCGTTATAAGTTTATGGTTAGATCAATATTAAACCTACTTCAATTTATTAAGAAATATAGATTATATTTTCTTGGATTCTGCATTTCTCTTCTAATAGCAAGTAATCAATATTTCTTATTGCAATATGGCAAATGGTTATCTCCAGAAAATGAAATTCTAAAGTCTGATATTATCGTTTCCCAAAATGCAGCCGTTGGGCGTTTAGCTACTTCACTTAATCTCTTGAAGTCAGAAAAAGCTGACATGTTAATTACTGTCGCAATGTCTAGAAAGCTACTTAGAGAGGTAATGCTAGAAGAGCATATAGATGAAAAAATAATTAGTAAGATTTATTTTGGAGGTTGTTACAGTCCCACAAGTTTTGATGATGCGCTTAATACTCTTCATGCTCTTGAAAAGCTAGGACTTAAAAATAGGAGGATTGTGGTGATTTCGGAGAAATATTGCTTACGTAGAATGAAAATGATTTTCCAACACGTCCTTGGGCCAAGTTTTGATGTTAAGACTGCTGCTACAGTTCATCCAAGTCTGGCGATGCAAAAAGTTCTATCTAATGATTATTGGTGGCATGATGGCTCCATAACAGATGGGGTAATTATAGAATCTCAGAAAGTAATCTTCTACTGGATTAATTATATTTTGTTGGGCCAAAAAACATCTTGGGATATCCCTGTCAATGAAGCATCCGAATTATTTACTAACTGGCGAGCTAAAGATGAAAAATATCTCAAGAAAACCTATGAAGGAATTAAGAACTATTGTGATGAAGTCTAATGCAAGTCTAGAAAACTCGTTTAACCAATCTTTGTTTCTGATTCTATCTTTTCAGTATTTGCAGCCGCAATTCCTAGGCATAGATTTTGACACAGAATTTCTTCCATATGCGACTATTTTTCTAATGTTCTATAGTGGTTTAAAATTTAGAAAATTTCTCTTTAAAAGTTATTTTTTATTTAATCTCTTAGTTTTTTTGATATTGATACTATATGGATTTATATTATCCGGCGTAAATAATTATTTTTCTATTATTCCATTGGTAACTATATTTTCCCCGCTTATTTGCATATTGTTAACGCTAGGTCTTTCAGGAAAATATAACTTTAATCCATCAAACAGAATTTTTCTATATTGTTGGGTAATATGGTTTATTGTCCTATTAGTTCAGTATTGCTTTCCAAGTTTTTATGAATCTATATCTGTACTGTTTTTCAAAAGGAATAGCTTTCAAGTAGGTGGAGAACGAGGTCTGTCAGGTATCTCATCTGAACCATCATTTGCCGCTGAAGTTCTGTTTCTCTTCTACACAGTCTGGAGGCTTAAACTGTGTAGCTTTACAAACAGAGTCAATGTTGGATTCTTGGTAACTTACATATTAGCAATTGTTCTCAACGGCTCGATAACTATGTATGGCTTACTATTTATGATAATGTTGATTGAAATAATTGTATATTCGGTATACTCGATTACTCATCAAGGATATGATTTACTCTCTAGAATTATTGATATTCTCACCAGTCAGCTTTTAAAGTACACTGCTGTTATGTTAACTGCTGCTACTATATTAGTGATAACTTTGGGCATCTCCACTCCT
>JAYTAQ010000158.1:0-2854 GCA_043737415.1 bacterium | reverse complement strand
TTGTTTACTATTTATGTTATGTAAAAAAAGATTCATAGCTGATAAAAATTAGGAAACTTTAACATACCAATGATTTTGCTCACTGAAAAGCTAGTTCTTTTGTAGTATAATCCCAATATAAATGGCAGAATTCAAAGTACTTTTGTTTTATAAGTACGTTAAAATTGAAGATACATTGGCACTTGTTGGCTGGCATAAAGCCTATGGCGCCGAATACGGACTCAAGGGGCGTATTTTGATTGGAGATGAAGGAATCAATGCTACCCTTGCTGGAAAAACAGAAGATGCTGACTCGTACGTTGCAGAATTAAAAAAAGATCCACGTTTTGCAGATATCGACTTTAAAGAAAGCAATGCAGACTCAATGCCTTTTCCAAAATTGAAGGTTAAATATAGAAAGGAAATCGTAACATTAGGTCTTGAGAATGATGTAGATATGACTTCCCTATCCACTGAGCAAAGAGGCACTTATCTAACTCCTGATGAAGTACAGCAATTAGTAGATAAGGGCGACGAATATTACTTCGTTGATGCGAGGAATGAATATGAGGCAAAAATTGGTAAGTTTAAAGATGCAATTATTCCTGAAATCGAAAATTTTAGGGAGTTTCCAGAGTTTTTGAAGAAGATGGATCACTTAAAAAACAAAAAGGTTATATTTTATTGTACTGGTGGAATTAGATGTGAAAAAGCTACAGCTTATGCTAAACGTGAAGGCTTTGAAGACGTTTACCATATCCAGGGCGGAATCCAGAGATATGCAGAAAAATATCCAAAAGGAGCGTTTGAAGGAAGTATGTATATTTTTGATGATAGGATAGCTGTGCAATTTGATAAAGATCCAGACCGAAAGATTATTACTGAGTGTATGTACTGCGCTAAACCATGTGATGAATACAAAAACTGCTTTAATTCTGCCTGCAATGCCAGGATTATTGTCTGCGATGACTGCTATAAAACAAACGAAGGTTGCTGCAGCTTAGAATGTCGCGAAATCAAACATCCAAGAAAAGTAAAATTCAGGTTCGAGGACAAACTAGTCTAAATTGACATCATATCCACGTTATTATATTTTGGACTACCACAATACCGATATTTGTAGGCAGGTGGTTAGTCATGAATACTTTGCAGAGCAAAACGAAACGGATGGCGATTGGCGCTAGCTTTTTAAGCTTAATGGTTTATGGTTCGACACTATTATTTCATGCCTATGCTGCAGGAATTACAAATATTTCGTTTACAGGAGCCGGGATAAATAAAGAAACTTCTTCAATTAGCACACCTATCACTCCCATTATTACCTTTAGACTTGCATCAGAATTATCAAAAAACCAGACTTTAAACATAACACTAAATGGCGTTATAACATCTAGTGCTATAACGCCTGCAGACATTGTTCCAAATGGATCATGCTCAGGAACACCAATGTTTAGCAATTTAGCAACACTAACATCAAATCCCTCTTTTGCAATAACTGGCTTAAACTGCAAAATTGACTCTGATGGTGTTGTAAATTTTGCGACAGGCAAATTAAAAACTTCATCAACTGCGGGAAATTATTCTATATCAATTACTACAGCTAACGATAGTGGTACTCTAATTTACTATGTTGGAGACGAAAATAAAGCTCCTTCTGACAGCACCCCTACCCCTACCAATATTGAGTTCAATGCTTCAGTTGACGACGCTACTATTACAGTAGGTAATAAGACAAGAGATGTGTTTTTTGCAGGTTCTCCGAAGCTAGCCATCAGGATTTCAAATAATGGAAATATACCAATTCAGCCCTACGGAGATATTTTTATCTATAAAAACGACAGATCGAAATCTATAGCAATATTACCTTTTAATAGTTCTGACACAGTTATTAACGAAAAAGAACAAAAAGAGTTTACATTTAAAATAGTTACAAACGGATTTATAAATGAAAATGAATCGTCGTTATTTAAAAAAATAAATTTTACGAAATTTTTTGATTTTAAATTTGGTCGTTATTACGCCACATATCAGCCAATAATTAAACCTTCTTCACTTTCTCTGCAGAATTCATCAACTATATTAGCAGACAACAAAACAGTTTCATTCTTCGTTTTTCCAATACAAATTCTGACTTTAATATTAATAATTACCGTTATCATAATTGGTACAATAATAAGAAAAATTTGGAAGCATGAACGTATTTCAAAAGGGAATTTTAGCAAGCTTAGACAATAAGTTTAAATTCACTTAAAATCAACATATGTTCTGGCAAATAATGAATCTCCCACAAGGTTCAACAATTTTTTCTAAGGTAATAGATGGTCAAGTACTATACCCTCAATACAGTTTAACTTTCTGGATTATTGTTTTTTTTGGGCTGATAATGGCAATTTCAATCCATGAATTTGCCCATGCTTACTCAGCCCACCTTCTTGGCGATGACACTGCTAAGTATAACGACAGATTAACCCTAAACCCTTTCAAACACTTTGATATATTTGGGATTTTACTAATACTGTTCACCTTTTTTGGTTACGGTAAGCCAGTCCCTGTCAATCCTAATAATTTTACCAATCCAGTACAGGGAATGATGTTTGTCTCACTAGCAGGTCCAGTTTCAAATATCCTTCAGGCTGGAGTTTGTGCAATTTTATTCCTCACCTTAAAACAGCTTCCTCAAGAGACTGGACTGATCACAACATTTATCTATGCTTTGCCTACAATCGGGTTTATAAATATTGGCCTTGCTGTATTTAACCTACTACCTATCCCTCCACTTGATGGAAGTAAAATCTGGGGCTACCTTCACTACAAAGTTGATGAGTTTATCAGATACAAGATTACTCCTTATTCGATTTATATACTTATTCTAATG
>JAYTAQ010000157.1:0-2860 GCA_043737415.1 bacterium | reverse complement strand
ACTTAACGACTGCGTAGATATTTTAACACCAATTAATGAGATTTTTGTTTATTCTTCTCTTTCCTATTTAGCTGGATATTGGCTTCCTAAAAAGATTGATGTTGGAGAGTTTATTAAAGTTACGAGAAATCTTATTAGAGCTCACTTTATAGTAGCAAGTATTATAAAGGAGATGAATTACAATATAGCGATCTGTACCTCTGAGCAGACTAGGAATTTTAAATACAGTGAAGATAAGGGTTTTGTAAAGAAATTCTCTAGATTTCACAATTATCTTTTTAATCAGGCTGTTACAAAGTCATTAGTTAGAGGTAAATTTGCCTTCCCATTTGGCTCAAATGAAAAAGTTACAAAAAAGCTGTATAGGCCTCTTGACTATCTAGGGATACAATTTTATCCGGCTGTGAAAGTTAAATTGGGGTTTAAAAAGCTTACATTAAATCTGACTGATTATATTTTTGCAGTTGACCATGAAGGCGAGTGGCCTAAAGCCTTACTTAACGCAAAACTACATCCAAAAGATTTCTTTGCAACTATGAATGAATATAAAAAGTATAATATACCAATTTTAATAACTGAATCTGGTGTACAAACTGATGATGATGCGGTTAGAGTCGAAAAATTAACTGCAAATGTAAAGGTAATAAAAAGAGCTATTAAAAAAGGTATTCCGGTCCAGGGTTATATGTATTTTTCGTTATTTGACTGCTTTGAATGGGCTGAAGGATATACAAAGAAATTTGGACTTATTGAGGTAGACAGAGCTAATAATCATGAGAGAAAAGTCAAACCTTCATTCGAGGCATACAAGGAATTAATTAAAAACTTCAAATAACTTTAAATTACTCCTTCATTCTTTAATTTCTCAAGCTCAGCCGGGTTTGAGGTAACAATTGTATGCTCAGCCGGTGATGCTTTAACATTTATAGACACATGATTATTTCCTGCGAAGAATAATCCATTTCCGGGCGGCACGGATAGTAAAAAAGCTTTTTCTCCATCTGATAGATTAAATACATTTCCAAGGTAGTCAATACCAGCCGGAGATTGCCTGAAAAGAATCTGAATAGACGAGTTTGTGACGATTGCACGGCCATAATCGGTGCTAAGGAAGTCCTGAACATCCTGAGTGATTGTTGTAAGACCTAAATAATATTTACGAGCTCTTTTAGCGATTGAATTTACAAAAAGGGCTGAATCCGGATATTTCATCAAAATCCACGCTTCATCAATAGCTAATATCCTTCGCTTTCTCTCACGCTTTATTTTTGTCCAGATGAAATCAAGCATTAGATACATAGCTAGAGGACGCAATTCTTCTGATAAATCACGGATAGAAAAAACAGTAAAAACATTATCAAGTTCAATATTTGTTCTTTTATCAAAAATTCCGGAAGCGGCTCCAACAAGGAACCTTTCGATCTTTAAAGCCATGTCCTGAGCCTCTGCCTCTTCCATAGCTCGAAGGGTTTTGTAAAGATCTTCCATTCGTGGCGGATCGTTAACAAATGTAGCTTTGTCATTGGTAATTCCTTTCTCTCGATAAGCCATTCGAATAGCTCTATCAAGTATAGAAGTACCTCTTGTTGTCATTGAGCCGCCAAAAAGTATCCGAAAAAAGCCTTGAAGCGAAAGTTCTTTTAGACGCAATTCGTCCTCATTACTTTCCGCGCCCGCTGGAAGCTCAAAAGGATTTAGTTTGTTTTTTCCGTCCTGTGAGAATGAAACATAGGATCCACCAACTGTTTTACACAAATCCTCGTACTCGTTTTCTGGATCGATAACAATACATTCTGTGCCTAACATTAGAGATCTTAAAATCTCTAGCTTAACAAAGTAGCTTTTACCCCCTCCTGATGCGGCAAGTACAACCATATTTCCATTTGGCATGGAAAATCGATCAAATACAACAAGTCCACGGTTATAGGTATTAATGCCATAAAGAATGCCTTTTTCTTGTGATAAATCAGATGAAGTGAACGGAAATGTCATAGCGATGGAGGAAGTATCCATATTTCTTGTCTGTTTCATCCTATCAAAAGCATAAGGAAGTGCTGATTTGAAAGCACTTTCCATCTTTAATGTTGGAACTTTTGATGTCATTTCTTTTGAATTCAGATCAGAAATGACTGTTGAAGTAAGATTATTTAATTTAGCTAAACTATCAGCTTTGATAGTAATATAAAGGCCGAAGTGAAAGTATTTCTCCGCTCCTGAAGCCAATGCCTCCTGCTGGCGCAAAGCATCTTGCAAGGCTACTTTTACGTAGGCATTTGGGACTTTACCTGATTCTAGGTCCATATTTAATGCTGCCTCAAGCTCTGCAATCTTACGCCTGATTTTCTCTACTATATCGACAGTATTAATAGGGTAATAATACATTGATACGTCAATTGGCTCCTCGTAATTGATTAGACTTTCAAGCATTCCAGGACTAGCTTTTTTGTAATCGATCACAAAAACTGTACGGACATAAGTATCATTAATTTTTATATCATTAAAGTCTACTTCTAGCGATGATGGGGCTATTTTATCTTGAATTGAAATATCTTCCTCATTCAAAAGATCTTTAGTAGTATTAAAGATTCTAGGTGCTGACGAATATGGGATTTTGCTTTCCGGCTGAGAAGCGATAGGTGATGCATCACCTAGACTTTGCCTGATCGATTGAGGTAAATTTGTTTGATTGAGTGATTGATTAGGATTTGGTGGGATTTGTAGTCTTTGACCATTCTGCAAGACTTGAACGGGACGACCAGCTTGATTTTGCTTTGGCACAGTTGAACCAAAAATTTTATCATAAATACCATCCACTAATTTACTATAAAGACCTTTTTTCTGTTCCTGTTTATTTGGATTA
>JAYTAQ010000156.1:0-7109 GCA_043737415.1 bacterium | reverse complement strand
TGCTTACCAGAAAAGTGGATGGTTTCAATTCTATCTTGGGATATAAAAAAGTCAGAACTATATGACAGTTCTGACTTTATCTACTATGGCTTGGCTCCCCCTACTGGTCAGTGTTCGAACTCTTCAAGTTGAAAATGTTGAAGATTCAGCGTTTGTAAGGTCTTGAATGTTACTTATGAATCCTTCCAACTTTAAGGATATAAAGTCTGCCTCAGAGTTGAGGCCATTTAATACTCCGTAAACGTGCATACCTGCCCTTATAGCTGCTTCTGCACCAGTAGCCGTGTCCTCAAACACAATACAGTCCTGCGGAGGATAATTTAACTGTTGCGCAGTATATATGTAAGCTTCGGGATCTGGTTTATGGTTAGTCACATGCTCCTGACCCACAACGCAACTTATTTTATCTTTAAGTTCTAAATGTAAAAGTAGCTTCTCGATAATGTGTGTTTGACTGCCGGAAGTAACAGCTATGACCTTATCCCCTTGGTAGTCGCGAATGAAGCCATTTGTAAATGCAATGGGCGTGACGTGATCGACAATTTTGTCTTTATATTCAGCTTCGTAATCGACAATTATTTTCCTAAGTGTTTCAGTATCGAGTGTTGGAAAATTAAGCTTAAAAAAGTTTTTCGTCGTTCGTCCAACAATCTTGCTAAAAAGATCTTCATCGATTTTCAGCCCGTGACGCTTAGCCATAGACCGCAGAACTCTAAAGCGTGCATTTTCACTTAACACAAGGACGCCATCAAAATCAAAGATTAAAGCTTTTATCATTTCATTACTATAGCAAAAAAGACTTTCAATGAAGTCTTTTTCTATAACACTTAAGCTTGGCTCTACTAGAACGGATGAGTTAGAACCAAATTCGGAATGAAATGATTAACATAGTGCAATTAAACAGCATGATCAGGACATCACTTCAAAGTAATATTTAATTAAAACTTCCTGATTTACTCCACTATCTGTAAGCGTAGTTTGCTTATCTTTAAGGTTATAGTCTGTAGATTTGTCATTTAATGTTACGGTTATATTTTCACCAACTGTGAGCGGGACACCGCCCTCCCAATCGTATTCCCCTGCATAATCACCACCATAAAATATGGCTAAAGTGTTCTTTCTTATCATGTTGCAATTATACCAAAATTAAAATACTACCCAAGAAGTCTTTTAAACACTAGGATCTTGGCTTCCCCTTACTGGTCAGTGTTCGAACTTTCGACGAGCAACTATTTCTTTTATCTGTTGAAATGAAAAGTATATTAATTGACCATAATGTTATATCATTATGAAAACTATATTATGAAAAACAATCAGCCTGATTATGGATGGATGGGATGGACGGTAGCAGCTGTTATTGGGGCCGTTTTTATATTTTCACTTATTAACTCGGATAGCCAAGAATCCAACCAGACTACTGCCCCGGTAGTGCCCACGACTTCAGTCTCAAAGCCTACGGCAGCTGTTGACGTGAAAATCAAAGAAGTTCAAGAAGAAGCCTCTTGGAAATGCGTCGATGCAACGTCCTACAACCAAAATGCATACGATGATAATGCGTGCACAAAAGGTGGTGAGACGAGATATGTCAGTGACTCTCAAGCTTTAGAGTTGGATCCAGGCTACAGACCGGGTAAAGCTGGCGCCTCTTACTACAACAACCAGTAATTCCCTACTGGCCATTGTTCGAACTTATGACGGTATTTAGGCGTCTGATCTACTTTGAATATTCTTACTTGGCGGCACATCATTCAAAATCTCGAGAGAAAGTTTAAGTGCTTTATCAAGCTTAGATGCTTCTATCCTGTCTTTATCACTATCGTACAAAACTTTGAGGTTTTCTCTCCAATAGTCCTTGCTTGCAAGAATCTTATCCCACACGCGATCGAATTCCTCTTTTAACGGTTCGCCATAAAGAAAGTATCGTAGTGAATGCACCCAAATATAAAGAACATACCCCTCTTTCTTCAAACCTTCTTTCTCGAAAACCTTTATGATATTTAAAAATTGCGAAATCATCACTGGGTACCCTGTCAGCTGGGCAGAATCATTCACATAGCCATCAGAAAAAGTAAAATGTCCTTCGCTTTGCATTCCTGCCCTCGTCCAAACGCTAATTACAAACCACTCTGCTACATCTTCGTCACTCATTCCCACAATGTAATCCGCGTAATTTTTAAATTCGACCTGATAAGACTTGAGTGATGTTTTTCTCACAAAATGAAACATAAAATGAGTATATCACGACCGGAGTACAAGTTTAATTGTGGTGCAACTTCTGCGGTTCATTCTCCCTACTATTCTGTGTTTGAGCTCCGGAGGTAGTGTCAGACTTTGAATTTGTCTCTTATTAGGTAACATTTTACTTAATGATCATGTCTAGAGCTCCCCACGATGTATAATTTACTTTATAAATAATCTTAGGAGCCCTCATATGGAATATCTCATCTACACAATTACCGTTATTGGAGTCGCAATATCTATATGGGGCAGTCAGACAAATGGTACGATGAGTCAGAATCTAGCTACTCTAGGAGGATTAATATGGTTAGCCGGAATAATTTGGTCATTTTTCTCACTTGGAGTGAAAAAAGGTTTTATTTTGCTGATAGTATCATTTATTGTCGGAGCTCTACTATCACGACTGTTTCCTAAAACAAGATAATAACTATACTGTTTAGACTATCTTAAAACAATATTATAAAAGACTTACAGCCTAATGCATCTTTGAAGATTGTCTTTTCTTTAATCTTTTAATGATTGTTTTATTGAAACTGCGCGATTGTACTTCGTCATATATTGAAATGTACTGATATTTGGGAAGATCAATATAGGTAAAATCAATTCCGTCATCAGTTATGTAAACAGTGACTGCGCTAGGGACTCTTTTGACGTACTGTTTATACAGTCCATTTTCTACCGAATCAAAAATTTGTAATTGTATATCACTGAAAAACAATGTTGAGAAGTATGCCATTCGTTAGACCAGTCTATAGTTAAGTACTGCCCTTGAAAATATTAACCAGCAAATACAGCGTTCTTCAAAGTCGGATAAGAACTTACTACTTTGATAGGTCCGTTTTTAAGCCAACTCAGATCTTGATTATCTGTATAATACAGTTCTTGAAGATCGTTTAATGCCCTTTTAGCAATATCATGACTCTTCTCATTATTAAAATTGTCGATGATATATGCATACAAATGACAAACAGATAGTGGAAACAGGATCATATCAGCATGACCTAATTCGAGATGCGTAAATATTCCCTTTTCTGTCATGCTCATCGAATATCCATATGTTGTAAAAGGTGCGCGGTCTGATATTGTATCGTCAGTTTTGAGCCATGTAGGCGGATAAGCACCAAATAGCCCAGATGATGCACCCCTCTCTTCATCGGATAATGTCTCCAAAACATCAGCGTATACTTCTTCCGCTACCATATGAGTATCTTCTGAAGATGTACAGTTTGCGAGAATAGGTAATAGTGTTGACATCGATTGTCTTTGACGTTGATCGCAGATCATTAGGTATCTACCGAAATAATGTAGAAATGCTACAGTCATCCATTCATCAGAATGTAGCGCGCTATTAACGGCAGTGTATTTTACATCGCATTGCACGGAATAAAAATCGAATACTAACCTGATGTCGGGGTTTTTAGGCTTCCCTATTTTATGTAGAGGACGAAATAAAAGACTGAATACACCTGCTTTGCCCATAGTAAATTAACTATACCAAATATTGTTCATAATTGGTGCTTAGAACTTTTTAACAACCGTCAATAAGAAATTTATTTTACTTTGTTCTCAACTAAGAATTTATGAGGAATGAAACCGGTTGATAAATACATACTTGCGTAATGCGACTTGTCTTCATCAGTTAGAGGTGTATTTAGACAATCTAAATAGAATTGCACACCCTTCATGATAAAAATGAAATCCTTAACTTGATCTCTCAGCCTTTTCTCTGTGAGCATTTTCTTTAATTTACTGTCGCTTGCCAGCCCATTAGACGTGGATGTTCTGATGGCGTGACCGTGAAGCAGTTTATTCCTCATGTTAGCAAAATTTTTTAACTTACCTATTATACTGTGATATATATTTGCATCATCTATATTATCCTCTAACCTAAAAGAAGAGGTATATATAAAAATTACGGTCTTGTCGATGAAGTTTATCTGGTCTAAATTATCAGCTATTTCATGTTCGTCGATACCCTTTTTAATACTACTCAAAGCCAACTTTCTAAAAAGACCATTTATCCCAACTTCTAATATGATGTGCAAAGATATAAACACATCGATAACATCTTCTTGAGGCATGCCCCTATACTTCGTATATTCATTTGCCAAAATTGCTTCACATATAATTTTGTTCTTTTGAATTAAATAATCGGACTCTACATTTCCAAAATATCGTTCAGAGAGCAATACGTTTAAAATGTTATGAGGGTTGTCTTTACCATTCATGTGTTCAACTATAGTGTATATCTTAAAAATTATTGCTGATTATTTAAGATTTATTTAATAAATATTTAGCATTCTCTTTTAATGACAACCGTGGAAATTATAAAGGCATACACTTTTATTGGATCATTTAGTGCTGTGATTATCTTGCCAGTTCATGTGTTTGAAAGTATTATATAAATTAAGACCTCAACCGTACAACTACCGGCACTAAAAGAGTTCCAAGATCAAAAGGCGCTAGCCATATACATATCTTACTGAACCGCCCAACAACGGAAACAGGCACAAATTTTAATTAATTGGTGTCTGTTTTTTATTTGCACCAAATTTATCTGAGATAAACGTTATGCGGTAAAACATTCACCGTTGCAGTCTCCTGCAGTGAGGGTTATTAACTGTGTTAAAAATTCAGTCATCTTGGCGTATCAGTTTAGCAATTTGCGGAATATATCTGCGGTGCAAAACTCAATGCGTTGCACCGCGATCCGCAACAATCAAGGAGAGGGGGGTATTACTTGACAATACCCCCCTAAAGCAGGTAGTTTCATGAGCCCTTCTTCGTCATTTAATCCAATTAATGCTCATAAGTTAGTTACGCACTATATAAAAATATATCCTGATAGATTAAAGCTTATTAAGTATAAAGAAGCCTACCAATTACGCTCTTCTAATTCCGTTCCAAATAAGACTCGGTCAAGTTCGTGGATCGCATCTCCAGAAGAAATTGAAGAATCAATTAAAGTTTCTATTCAGAAGTCCAAATCAAGAATATCTGACTTAGTTTTATGCAATCAGTTTGATATGTTCGTCACTCACACCTCAGGTTGTAAGGGGTGTATTCCCTTATGTACTAACAGCCCTTGTAGTTGTGATAAGAAAACCTGCAAAAGATACGACCCTGATTTCCAGATTCAAAGGCGAAAACATTGGTACAACAATCAGATAAAACGATACGGACGATGGCCATATATAGAAGTAATGGAATTACACAAAGATGGCGCTCTACACTTTCATGCTTTATATAAAAACTTCCCAGGAAAGCTAACATTCTACCGGGTACATCCACAAAGGCAAACTGAACAATACAATCTTACGGGTGATAGAACAGGATTAAATAGTGCGGAATATGTACGCGATCTATCTAAGGTATCCAACTACATCAAAAAGTACATAACAAAAGACATGCCCACATTCTCTGGTCATAGACGTTTTCGGACTTCACAACACCTACTATCTCCTGTAGTAATTGAGAATCATGATCTTGCCTTAGAAATAACATTAGATAAAAGAAGTAGCATTTACACTCCAAAACGTGAACTAACTCTCCGTCCAGATGGATCTGTAGGCATGAAGTCATCAATAATTGAATCTATAACTACCGTCCTTTTAGACAATCATGCTAACTTTAAAAATCAGACCGAATTTCGTAAACGAGTAATTAAACCTGCAAAACGTATCACAGCGTTGCAGTCTCGCATAGGTCCTTTCCCCTTAAACAGCAATTCGCAAGCCATCTCGGTTAATAGTCTCACTGAAGATAGCTCTAGCTCAACAATCTCGGGATTAGGAACTTAATATGGCCCTTCCCTCCGATGAACTTAAGGCCTTAGTGAGCTATTTCGAGGTCTTACGTGAAATTGCGCAAAGCCCGGATACTGATGATGCAGAAACTGAGCTATAATGTTAAACAATATCTTTGGGAGAATACTATATTGAAAGCTTTTCTGATAGCGCGCGTTTCAACTGAAGACCAGAAAGACGCCTTGCCCGGACAAGTATATAAGCTTGTAGATTATGCGCTTAGGAATAATTTTGATTATGAATTAGTGCAAATCCAAGAAAGTGCTTATAAGGGTGATCGTCTGGAATTCAAGAAGATTATTAAACGCATAGAAGATTCTCCTGGATTAACTGCTGTTGTCTTCGATAAAGTTGATCGTTTCACTAGAGATTCTAGTGCAATAGAAAATACTACTCTTCAGAAATTATGCAGAATTGGCAATATCCAGCTTCACTTTCCGTCTGACAATCTGGTTATTCATAAAAATTCGCCAGCAACCGATATCATGCGCTTAGGCCTTAATGCTGTACTAGCGCAATATGTTTCGGATACTATCGGCGACAATGTTAGGCGGCGATTTCAGCAAAAACTCCGTGACGGTGAATGGATAGGGTCGGCTCCGTTTGGATATGATAACACCACTTTGCCTAGTGGAATGAAATCCGTAGCCGTTAATGAGAAAGAAGCGGATGTTGTAAAGTTCATATTCAAATTGTATACAGAGGTAAGACTGTCGTATCGCTCTGTAAGCTCGGTACTCTGGCAGGAGCGCGCGTTTAAATATAGTGCGAGCAATGTAGAGTATATTCTCAATAACCCCTTTTACATGGGTAAGATGCGCTCTAAGGGCATATTGTACGACCATAAATACGTGCGACTCGTGAACGTCCATACGTTTGAGCAGGCTGCTAATATTCGAAAAGGCTATAATGTTGTTCCATCTAAGCCTTCATTGCTTCCGTATTCATACAGGGGACTTATAAATTGTGCTGATTGCGGATGCTTAATAACTTTCGAAAAGAAAAAAGGTAAATACGTATATGGGCATTGTACTCAGAAAAAAGGAAAGCATAATGCTGTTTATA
>JAYTAQ010000155.1:0-2881 GCA_043737415.1 bacterium | reverse complement strand
CTTCTTCACAATATTTGAGCAATATCTCAGGCGCTCCCATATAATAAACTACTTCATCGTCAAACAATACACCGCTATATTTTGATTTCGATTCAAACGGCCTTTCTTTAAGGGTTTTGATATTTGAGATATCTTTTTGTGTTGAAAAATAATCAACAATAGCTAACACAGTTTTATTTGGCTGAGAAATACCTAAAGAATAAGATTTTAATCTTAGGAGCAATTCATTTTGTTCAACTCCATTGAACGGTATTACTGCGTCTACAACAATCTGATTAGTGGTAATTGTTCCCGTCTTATCAATGCAAAGCGTATCAAGGTGACACATAGTCTCGATTGCTGCGATTTTATTTACTAATACTTTTGACGCAAGCATTCTTCTAGCAGCAGCCGCATATGAGATCGATGTAACCAATACTAATCCTACTGGAACGAGTGCTGAAACAATTGTTGAAACTTGAAGGACCAGTGAATTAAAGCTGAATTTCTCAGATCCGCCTGCTAATTTTAAAAGTTGTGAAATGATCTGCAAAGTAACAAGGAAAATCATTATTTGTAAAAAGGTGTAGAGAATTCTATCCATTTTCTTCTCTAAAGTGCTTTTATTGGTTATCAATGTCTTCGATTTCTTTAAAATCAGAGAAGAGAACCTATCAGATCCTACAGCTGTAGTGCGATAATAAATCTCCCCGGTAATCACAAAGGTTCCTGAAGTAACGGTGTCTTTTGTCTCTTTACGCTTGTAGTCAGATTCACCAGTCAGTAACGATTCATCAATTGAAGCATTCTCACAGCTTACTACTTCTCCATCTGCTACAATTTGGTCACCGATTTTAACCTTTACTAAATCTCCTAGAACAACTGATTCTGTAGCTACCTGGATCTCTTTTCCATCTCGCACAACAACAGTGTTCGCGGCACCAATAAGTTTTAATTTATCAAGAGTAATCTTGGCTCGAATTTCCTGGAAAATTGCTATTCCGGTATTAACTGCGATAAATGCACAATTAAAAATTGCGTCTCCTGGTTGCCCAACTAAAAAAAGAAGGGCAGAAAGTGGGAAAAGTATTAAATTAAAGACATTAAATGTATTTCTATAAAAAATACTTTGTATAGAATTTGTAGACGACTTCTCTTCAAAATTCACCGGAAGATTTCCAATTTCATTTGAATTAAGGCCATTAATGTTGGGTTGATGCATATAATTTAGTGTGAACTACAATAACTGTTTAATGGGAAAAATAAAGCTCAGCTGTAATGATAACAATGCAATCAACCTTGACTCAGATTAAGGTTTTCTGCCAGTTAATCCAAGCAATCTATCCATTAACGAAGAGCCTTCCGGAACTTCAACTTTTGGTCCAAAAACTCCATAAGATCGCCATTCCTCGGCACGAGGTTCTACTTCATCCCAGAGGCCCTGGACTAGTTCTTCGGATAGTTTTGCATCTGCTCCAATAATTAAGGCAATATCCCTAGCTCTCAGTCCTCTAAACATATTAATCTGCCAAAAATACTCACGTGCTTTGTAGTCACCAAAAGAGCAATGAACTACCATATCAAGGTCTTCGATTTTTTTAGCAGCCATAATAGCGTTTTCAACGATTGCACCGAAATTCTCTTTTGGATTATCACCCAATAAATCTCCTTTAAAATTATCTACTCCAACCTCTTTCATTGTCTTACCTGCAAGCATATCTGGGACCCATGCATCATCGTAGGCATGGTAGAGAATTACTTCACGTAATGTTATTGTTTTGCCAGGCATAGAGCTTGTAGCGAACTCTTCTGGCATTATCATATCCCATTGATCATCCCTAATTTGATCAACTACTTTTTTTAAAGCAGTATCCGCAAGTACAAAAACTTCTTTTTCATTCATAATTAATCTTATCATAAATCCCCACAAACGATGTATTAGTCGCATTGAGCGAATCATACCGTTACATCATGATACATACCCACCCCTTTTCAAGAGGGAATTCAAGCAAAGAACTAAATATTAACCACAACTCCCCCAAGCTTTCTGGAGAGGTAAGTATCGTGAGTAATGTAGATAATTGCTCCATTAAATGCCTGCAAAGCGTTTTCAAGTTCCTCAATAGATGGAAGATCAAGGTGGTTTGTGGGTTCATCTAAAATCAAAAGGTTAGGGGTGTTCGAAAGCATTCGAATCAGTTGAAATCTAGCTTTTTGACCTCCTGAAAGGTTTTTAATCAGTATTTCGCCGTCAATCTTTGGGCTAAAAAGATAAGCTCCTAAAAGTCTCATTGCCTCCTGAGCATTTAAAGGGATCTCCTGTTCTGAATAGACTCTCATTACAGCCTCAAGAAGGGGCATTTCCAGATAAGTTTTTTCTGGTTCTTGCTCGTAAACACCGAAAGTAACGTGTGGGGAGATTTTATAGTCGCCTTTAAAATCTGTAGCCTTAAAGTGTTCACTAATTGGGCGATATAACGATAAATATCCTTTGTCAGTATGTTTAATCATCTGTCGTATAAGAGCTTTGATCAATGTGGATTTACCAGCTCCGTTTCTGCCGTGAATTTCTACCCTATCCTGACTATGAAGCTCAAGATTAATATTTGAAAATAATGGCTCTTTGTACCCTACAGACAATTTATCAGCACTTAAAAGTCGCTTCTGGTGATCTGATCCCCCTCCAGCCTCTTTGATTGAGATGTTTTTCTCCTTATATTTCTCGTATTTAGCAATTGTCTCGTCTCCTACCTGCTCCAGAGATTCCTGGTCAAGCCAGAAGGATGGTTTATCAAGCTCGGATTTAAGTTTCTCCATCTCTCTTTCAAACCTTTGCTCACGAATTAGTGCGGCAGTACGTGATTTATCGCTTTTTGCTTTGTGCTTATGTGCTCGAGCAGCT
>JAYTAQ010000154.1:0-17562 GCA_043737415.1 bacterium | reverse complement strand
CCGTTGGTTGTTGAAGGCAATACATCACTTGAGGTTGATAAATACGCAGAGCATCTTTGTAAACAGTACAATGTTAAGCCAGCATTTAAGGGTTACAGAAAATTTCCGTATACAATTTGTTCAAATTTAAATGAGGTGGTAGTTCATGGGTACGCTAACAATAAGAAATTTAAATCAGGCGATATTTTTGGACTGGATATGGGAGTGATCTGCAATGGATTCTATCTTGATATGTCAATTACGATTGAAATAGGTGAGGTCAATCCTGGAGTACATGATTTTGTTGAGAAAACCAAGCGATCAATGATGCAGGGTATCGAAGCTGCAAAAGTTGGTGCTAGAGTGGGAGATATCAGTTATGCAATGGGTAAAGGTCTAATCTCGAAAGATTTCTCGTTAATGAAAGATTTTGTAGGCCACGGAGTTGGTAAAGCACTTCACGAAGAACCTGAAATTCCAGGTATGGGGTTGATGCAAGGACAGGGACCTCTTCTGAAGGAAGGTATGGTGCTTGCAATCGAATCTATTTCGATAATGGGGCCAACCAATGCCTACAACGTAGATTTCGATGGATGGACAGTGTTTACGGATCACAAAAAGTATCTTTCAGGTCTGTGGGAGCATACAGTTATTGTTACAAAGGATGGTCCTGAAATCATTACTATTTGATTTCATTGTTTAAACCTCATTAAAATACACTAGTAAAGCTATGATATTGAACTTTCGCTTTGTATAGGCTATAATCCAAACGTAGATATAGCGAAGGTGGAGCTTTTTTAAAGCGATGAGATCTTCTGAAACCCTTATTTAATAAGGTTTTGAGACTCTTGTTGTTTGCTAAAAAAGCAAATTTTCGTGATAATCCACACTAATTTAAATGAACCCAGATAAAGTCATTCTTGATGGAATGATAAAAGAATGCTTAAGAGGAACTGAGTTCCTTGTCGAAATTGACGTTAATGGCGTTAAGAAAGACGTTTTGGGTTATGTGTCCGGAAAAATGCGAAAGCACTACATAAAAGTAGGTTACGGAGACAGAGTTAAACTTGAATTAAGCAAGTACGATTTAAAAAGAGGAAGGATAATTAAAAGAATATGAAATCCAAAACCAGTGTAAAGACGAGATGCGAATTCTGCTATACTGTAAAGCGAGAAGGCGTGTTGCGTGTTTATTGTAGAAGAAACAGAAGACATAATCAAAGACAATGGAGAGGATACTCCAGAAATCTAAAGAGAACAAAGAAAGCTAGATAATCGTTATGGTAACAAATACAAAAATACTAGGTGTAACACTAAACCAATCCAAATCAATTTTGTATTCCTTACAGGGAATCTATGGCATTGGTCACTCAATAGCAGCAGATGTTTTAGAAATGCTAAACATTTTGCCTACTACGAAAGTGAAGGAAATGAGCGATGAAGATTTCGGCCGAGTACGCGCTGAAATTGAATCCGGTAAATATATCGTCGAGGGTGATCTTAGACAAAAGATTTATCGTGATATCGCCAGATTAAAAGCTATTAAGGCTTATAGGGGTATCCGACATAAAGTTGGTTTGCCGGTAAGAGGCCAAAATACAAAAAAGAACGCAAGAACCCGTAAGGGTAAGGTTAAGATTGCGGTTGGAGGTTTAAATAAAGCTGTGTCGAAGAAATAAATTATGGCTACTACAACTACTAAAACTAAACCCGTAAAAACAAAGGATGCACCTGAAAAGAAGGTAAAAAAAGTAAAGAAGTCTATTGCAAGAGGTCGTATTTATATGAACACATCTTACAATAACACTATCTTGACATTTACTGATGCTGGCGGAGACGTCTATGCATGGAGCAGCGCCGGCGTTGTTGGATTTAAAGGATCCAGAAAAAGCACTCCTTATGCAGGCCAAAAAGCTGCAGAAGATTTGAATAACAAAATTGCTAAGTTTAGCGTTCAGGAAGTAGACATTTTCGTCGCTGGAGCTGGAGCTGCTAAGCAGTTATGTTTGAAAGAGCTTGCAAACGGTGGATATAAAATTTTAAGTTTGATCGACAATACACCTATGAGAATGGGCGGAGTTAGACCAAGAAAGAAACCAAGGAAATAACATGGCAAGAATAACAACAAGTAAAACTAAGTTATGTAGACGAGAGAGATTTGATCTTTTTCCTAGACTTGGCGATCAATCAATGACACCAAAGAGACTAGAAAAGAGAACTGCTCCAGGAGAACATCCTATGTATCCTCGACAGACTCTATATGCTATTCAGTTTCGAGAGAAACAAAAAGTAAAGAGAATGTATGGACTGTTAGAAAAGCAATTTGTTAAATTTTACAAGCAAGCTTCTAAAAGACAGGGTGAAACAGGTTTAGCGCTTTTGCAAATGCTTGAAATGCGACTTGATAACGTTATGTACAGGTCTGGACTTGGTAAAACAAGAGATCAGGCTAGACAAATCGTTAATCATGGTCACGTTAAAGTAAATGGAAGAGTTTTAAACATCCCTTCTTATATCGTTGAAGATGGTGATAAAATTACTCTTGATTCAAAAATCTATGATGCTGAATGGTTTGGTGAGTTACGAAAAATTAACGAAACTTACATAGCACCATCCTGGTTAAATAAGACTGACGTATCAACTGTAGTAATTGTTGGTACACCAATTAGAGAGAATATTGATCCAAGTATTCGTGAACAATATATAGTTGAGTTCTATTCAAAATAAAACATATGTCATCAATTAAAGTAAAAATCGATAAAGTAGAATCTGGTGAGAATTATGCAAAATATGAAATCGGTGCTTTTGAACAAGGCTACGGTAATACATTTGCAACTCCGCTTAGACGAATTCTTTTGTCATCTATTAAAGGTACTTCATTGACTTCTGTAACTATTAAAGGAGCTAATCACGAGTTTTCTACTGTGAAAGGAATGAAGCAAGATGTATTACAACTTATTTTAAATCTTCAAAAAGTTATATTTAGACTTGATTCATCTGATTCAGAGAAAATTGTTTTTAAAGTTCATGGAAAGAAAATTTTCACAGCTGGTGACATCAAAGTTCCAGGTAATGTAACTATTATCAATCCTGACCAGGAAATTGTTGAATTAACAGAAGATTCCGCTCAATTGGAGCTTGAAGCTGTGGTTGAAGCTGGTTATGGATTTAGTCTTGCTGACAATGAAGTTAGAAATTCTAACCCTGGTACTATTCCTGTTAACAAAAACTTCTCGCCTATTGCGAAGGTTAACGTTAACATTGTAGCTACTCGTGTCGCACAGAGAACTGATTACGAAAAAATCGTTTTAGAGATCTGGACAACTGGAGCGGTAACACCTGAGGAAGGAATGAAAGAATCATCTGCTAAATTCTTAGAGGAATTAACAAGTTTAAATGAAGTTATTCAGCTCTATGATGAATCTGCTGAAGCAGAAGTAGCAGAGGTCGAAGCAATTAAGGAGGAGACTGATGAATAAGAAGAACGGTGCTAGCCACCTCGGAAAACCAAAGAATCAAAGAGTAGCTTTAGTAAAGTCTCAAGTTAAGGATTTACTTGATAGAGGTCATATTAAAACTACCAAAGCGCGTGCTAGAGCTGTTGCTCAAAGAGTTGATATTTTATTAGCCTTTGCAGTAGATAAGAATGCTAAGCAAATTCGAGAATATTTAACAGATGATGCTTTAACTCAAAAGGTTATGGCGTTTGAAACAACTGGTAGAAGATCAGGGTTTACATCAGTAACTACTATAAAAGGTAGAGCTGGCGATAACGCTGAACTTGTACTGATTGAAATGTTAACTAAATAATTATGAAGACAACATCTTTAAAACTCAAAGATATCGATCGAAAGTGGTACGTCGTTGATTGTACTGACTTAATCATCGGTAGAGTTTCATCAGAAGTAGCTAAAGTGCTTCAGGGAAAGAACAAACCTAACTATGCACCTAATTTAAACAATGGGGATCATATTATTTTGGTTAATACTTCCAAAATCAAGTGGACAGGAAAGAAAGCTGATTCTAAACTTTATAGAAAGCATTCCGGTCACCTAGGTGGATTGAAGGTTAAGCCTTTAAGCTGGATGATGAGCAAGAACTCTAACGTTGTTTTGGAAAGCTCAATTTACAATATGCTTCCTAAAAACCGAATGAGGGACGTTTATATGGCTAATTTACATTGTTATATCGGTGGTGAGCACAAACATGAGGCTCAACAACCAGGAAAACTAGAATTTTAATCTATGGCAAAAAAGGACGAAAAAAAGAATACAACTGCTGCTTCTCTACAGGTTGCTGTAGGTAGACGTAAGAGAGCTGTAGCTAGGGTACGAATGTACAGTGGCAAAGGCGATATCATTATTAATGAGAAAACTCTTAAAGACCTTCCTATTTCAGCTTCACAGCTTAAAGAATTCATGAAGCCTTTAGTACAGGTTGGTATGACTGATGATCACTACTTTACAGCGAAAGTTGTTGGTGGAGGTATTACTGGTCAGATCGAAGCTGTGAGACACGGAATCGCAAGATGCGTTTCTAAGGTTAATGAAGATCTACATTCTGCGATGAGACAAGGCGGTTTCTTGACTAGAGACCCAAGAGAGAAGGAGAGAAAGAAGGTTTATCATCTTCGAGCTCGAAAATCTCCTCAATTCTCAAAACGTTAAGTTTTTATTACGAATTACAGATTACGGGTGACTATGTATTATTATTAATATATACTTCTACCGTAATTGTTAATTCGTAATTTATTATGTCGAGGTAGCTCAGTTGGTAGAGCGAGGGACTGAAAATCCCTGCGTCGCGGGTTCAAGTCCCGCCCTTGACACCACAAACGTGGCTGTGCCGTTTGCTTAGGCAAGTTGGTAAATTCACTATGATATTGTTAATTAAGAGTATAAATTAGTGATTTTTAGGGTTTTATAGTAAAATCCGATGTAATGTTATAAGGGTAGTTAGCTCAGTTGGTAGAGCACCTCGTTTACACCGAGGCTGTCGGGGGTTCGAGTCCCTCACTACCCACCACGTCATACTTGGATACATCTTTACAGATATGTAAGAAGGTTTAACTGCGTTTGATGTGACGGATTGTTTACAGTCAAGTAAAAGTTATATCATAATGTGATATAACTTTTTTTTATCTATTTTCTCTTTTTGAATCAGTAATTTTGCCGTTCTTGGTCAGCGCGTATTGGCTTTGGAATTGTATGGCTGATTGTGGTTATATCTACCTTGTTTTCCAATGTCGAATTTGTAGCGAAAAAATGCTACTGAGTTTACTTAATTTTTAGGCTTGTGGAGTTTTCTTTGATTCAATGGCTTTTTTCAGCCCGATGCTTTTTAAATACAAATAAGTTAATACACATGAATATGTTAAAGATATAAACATGGCTATTCCTAATGCTATTTCTACAAAGTTAACTTCCGAGCTTTTCGCGCCAGGTTGTGTTTCTACTGATTGTGGTGCGTTTGTTGAGGTAGGTGATTGTGATACTTCGACAGGTGCTTTTTTTGTATCGATGCTGCTTTGAGTTGAGTTTCCAGCTTGATCAATCGCTGTTACAACTATATTTGCTGCATCTACATTTACTCTTGCACCACTTTTTTGATCACCTTTGTCTTGGCCATCTACAGAAAGGGTATATTTACCTATTCCTGCTGATATATCGTTCGTGGCAAAGAAAAGAATATATTCGTTAGTAGCTGGATCTTCGGATTTTGTTATGGTGAAAGGCTCGGGAGCTGTTAAATCTATATTTATTTGATAATGCGAAGTTGGTCCCCATCCAACTTCATTTTTAGCTTTGATGTGGAGATAACTAGTTCCTTCTCCTATATTCTGAAATATTTTAGAGATGTCAGCACCCTCTGAAACTTCATCAGGTGCTGTATCTGATTTATTATCCATTGAGTAGCTGAAATCACTGACGCCATCTTGTTTATTCCATGAGAAAATTGGATCTTTGATTTTATACCATTGATCGGAAGAAGGGTGAGTTGAAGATGTGATATTTACAGCATTTGGACCGGGTTTTGGTGTTGGAGTAGCTGTTGGCGCTGCTGGAGGTATTGAGACTGTGAATGTAGCTGTATTGCCGCCTCCTGAAACTTTCGAATTGCCGTTTGTAATACTTATAGAGCCTGATGCCGATACCGTTGCTATCCCTGCCGATGCTGGAGCTCTAAAGCTTAAGTTCAGTACAGACTTAGTACCAGTTGTTGAGCTGCCAAATAGGGCTCCAACATAGCTAATCGAGTTTCCAGATCTTGTAGGGCCTGAGAAAGTTGTCCATCCACCTGTGGGTGTTGCGCTCAGAAAAGTTAGGTTTGAAAAATTTACGTTAACTTCAATAGCGTTGTATGACTCACTTCCATTTACAGAAACTGTCACACTGATATTTTGTCCAACATTAACTTTTCCACCTCCTGAGGTGGAGAAGCTGGACGAGGCAGCTTGTGCTGAGTTTATAGAAGTAGCAAATAATAATGAATTGATAGCTAAAACCAATAATAAGGGAATTAGTTTTATTATATAAGATTTAGCCTTGCTGATAATTGATTTAGTTTTAAATTTATTTTTCATAGATTAATTTTATTATTAAAAAGATTTCTGCCAGTTTTGAGCTAATACACCTAAATCAGACAGATCAACCTTGCCATCCCCGTTTGCGTCCCCTTGTGAGGTATTTTTTTGCCAATATTGAGCCAGAATACTCAGATCAGATAAGTCGACTTTGCCGTCAATATTAAAATCAGCTTTAGTAATTAGGTAGGATGCTCTATAGTTTATGGAGAAAGTTGCCGTGGAAAGAGTTGTGTTTTGAACATTATCTTTTGCCCTCACTGTGATAGTATGGCCACCATCTCCCAAAGGACCGTTCAAATAAGGTGAACTCGTTGTAAAGTATGAACCTCCATCGACTGAAATGTCATAATTTGCCATCCCGGAGCCGTTTATATTATCAGATGTTGAGAATGTAAAAGTAGGGGTAGGGCCCTGGATAGATACATTCACACTGAATGCATTGGGAGGAGTGGTATCGATCGAAAAGTTTGCAGTATTGCTTGTCGATGTTTGATTGACTGAGTCTTTGGCTTGAACATACCAGGTATGGCTGCCCTCAGTTAGACTATTGGTTAACGTGAATGAATTGCCGCTTAAATTGGCTCCGACAGTCACCCCATCAATCACTAAATTATATGATAATGCTGAAATATCAGAGGGAGCTCCCCAAGTAAAGGTAGGTCTCAAAGTATTAACCCATTGTGATGAGGCAGGAGCCATGGTTGAAAATGATGATGGAGAATTATTATCAATAGTTACACGTACAGTGTTTGAGTTCGTGACTTTTCCAGATAAATCTTCAACTGCCAAATCAATATCGTAATTGCCGTCGCTAAAACTTGTGGAATCAATTGTATAAAGAGAGTTAGATGTTACATTATTTCTTCCAGAAACTTGTTTTACAACCCCACTTCCAAATGAAGCATCGGTAATACTTATTGTGTACAAGTAAAGATTATCATCGCTAGCAGTACCGTTAATTTGTAAATTGCCTTTTATTACAGTTGCTGCAGGTACATTTAAAACTGATAATGGATCTATAATATCTGAGGAGAGATTTGGATTGGTAGCATCCAAAACTTTTTTAGCATTTAACCTGCCGTAGCCGAAACTATTATCGTAACCAAGTGATCCAAAGTCATCGGTATTTTTAAGTAAGGCAGCTCTAACATCTTTTGCTGTCCACGGAGTCGCGTCATTATAATGTAAATCAATAAGCAAAGCAGCTACTCCAGCAACATGTGGCGATGCCATAGATGTTCCTGACAGGCATCTATATGATCCGGTAATTCCGCCGCATCCTGTATTAAATGACTGAGGAGTTGTTGAAAGTATATTCTCTCCTGGCGCTGTTAAATCTATTCTCGGGTCAGAGTATGAAAATCCAGATATTGAGTCTGCATAATTGGTTGACCCTATTGAAAGAGAGTGTTGAGCACCTCCTGGGTAGCTATCAGAAGCCTGAATAAAGTTGCCAGCTGCAGAAACAACTAATACATCATTATTCCAGGCATAATTTATTGCGTCTTGAAGAGTTTGTGAAAACCCAGCTCCTCCCAAGCTCATATTAATAATCATCTTAGTGTTGCTGACTTCATGAGCTATTTTGTAATCAACTGCGTAACGAATAGCTGTAGAGATATCTGAATCGTACCCGAATCCATTAGCATAAATAACCTTTAAAGGCATGATTTTGCAGAACCAACAGATTCCAGCTATTCCCGTTGTATTGTCTGAAACAGCACCAATTATACCGCTGACATGGGTTCCGTGACTGTTTATATCTTGAGTATCCGCACAGTTATGACCTGTTTCTACTGCAAAGTTACGTCCAATTGTATTATCAATACATCCATCGGCATCGTTATCAATGCCATCACCAGCAGTCTCGCCAGAATTAACCAATAAATTACCTGCTAAATCAGGGTGTGTTAGATCTACTCCGGTATCAATGACAGCAATTATGGTTGTTGATGAACCTTTACTCACATTCCAGCCTGATGATAAATTAGTCGTTGGTAACAAGCTTATTTTTCGAATATCCCACTGGTCATATTGACCATTGATAATATTATTTTGAGAATTGAAGTAGGTGTCGCTTGGAGTAACTAAAAGCGAACGCTTATAGTCTTTTTCTATATAATCCACGTCAGAATCATTTTTGATTTTAACGATATCAGCATTATTATTTATTTTAATATTTACCAAATTTTCTTCTCTGTTCTCCTTTAGAATCGTTATTGAAGTGTTCGAAGGAAGTTCGCTCTGATCGCTTCCTTCTTTTAGTTTAATGATAAAATTCGAGTCATCAATCTGGATTACTGGAGTAATGATCGGGCTTGATGATATTTGAGTTTTTGCAAGTGATTTTTTCTGAGAATATGAGAATGAAGCTTCGAGCACAAGGAGTCCAATAAATGTTAACAGAATAAACTTTAAAGCCTTGCGTATCATATAAGCAGTTAGTGTCCCGAAGTTTCTACATCCCTCCACTTGAGATCCGGGTTATGATAGCATTTCTCTAAAGGTTGATAAATAAAACTTTCAAATTAGCTTTTTGATCTAACCTTATCAATTACAAACTTAACAATCTGCTCACCAATATCAATATTACTATAAAGAGTAGAGTAATATATTTGTGGGGATAAATTTGCTTCAAGAACATACATTTTACCTGTTTTTAAGTCTTCAATAATATCTACTCCGGCAAGCTCCATACCAAGAGTTTGAGCTACTGAGACCGCAAGTGTAGCAAGTTCCGGGCTGGGCTCTATCGATGTGGCTATATTACCCTGACTCATATTAGCTACAATTTTGTTTTCTTCACGATGTTTTTTCAATGCTACAACCACCTTATCTCCCAAAACAACTATTCTATAATCTCCGTCATTTTCAATATATTGTTGCAGCATATTTGGAAAGAAGATTGATGAAGGATAATCAGCTTCAAGAAAATTAATAAAACTATCCTTTTCATTGAATTTCATAATTCCCTTTCCTTGAGCGCTATTGTCAGGTTTTAGAATTAATGGAAAAGGGAGTTCATTAATATGCTTCAGTACCTCTTTTGTCTTCATAAATGACCAAGTTGGAATGTTTGGTATTCCTGCCTCTACTAGTTTTGCAGCATTAGTATATTTTGTGTACGTTGGCTCAGGTAGGGTCATGTATTCATCAAAAACAACTTTTCCAATTGATTTTAGATATCTGGCAAAAAGAGCCATTTGAGGAAATACCCGGGTTTTTTCCTTTGTAACAGGATCAATCATTACTGTAGTACCTCTGAAAATAAAGGCATCTTGATCTTCTATACTCACATCATCACAAGAAAACTTTAGCTCTCCATTGATTATTGAGCTATTAAGGTGGCCCTTCGGTATATTTGAGAACTCTGCCCCAAGCTTTTCTGCTGCATCGGCTATGAGCTTTACTGATCTTGAATCTTCTCCCTTAAATTTACAGCCAAAAAGACAGATTTTAATTTTATCAGACATATAATAGAGTATAATCGACTACATACAAATAACCAACATATTATTATTTTTAAAAGGTTACTGTTAATATAAATCGAATGAGGACAAAATTGTTCAAAATCGTGCTGCAATGTCTAATATACATTTTCGTTTTAGGTCTTGGTGTTTTTATGTTTCCATTTGTTAATTACTCATTTCTCTACGGGCATTACCAGGGGAGGATTTTCTCAAATTCAAATATTGGTAGCGTTCCAGAAAAGTACTCAGCATTAGTCCTTGGTGCAGGGCTTTTGATTGATGGTACTCCTTCTAATATTTTAAATGATAGAGTGACAGCAGCAGTACAATTATACAAAAACGGAAAGGTGAAAAAGCTCATTATGAGTGGAGATAATAGAGAAGTCTCACATAATGAACCCGCTGCAATGATTGCCTTAGCAATTAAGTTAGGAGTTCCATCTGAGGATATCCAACCAGATTACGCAGGAAGAAGAACTTATGACAGCTGTTGGAGGGCAAAAAACATTTTTTCTCAAAATGACGTTATTGTAGTCACGCAGAGTTTTCACCTGGTCCGGAGTCTGTATATTTGCAATGAATTAAACGTTGGTGGAGTGGGTTTCATGTCTGATACTCCAAAATATGATAAATTATCATGGAGTTACTGGAGGATCCGGGATATCTACGCTTTAGGGTATAGTTTGAAAGATATATATATCGAAGAGCCTGCTGTTGTTGGGGGTAAAAAAATTGATATTTGATATCGTGTTATAATCCTATAAATGAAAGCAGCCCTTTATACAAGTCTCAAAGTCGACCATGACTCAATAAACGCATTAATTAATGCCTTAGAAAAACATACTGATATTGAATCAGTAATTATCTTAAACCCGTTAGATTTAGAGATAACAGCCACACAAGACGGAGTTGAATTTAATTTTAATGGAAAAGTCTTAAATAGAGAAAACTTTGATCTGGTGATTATTCGAGGTGGATTCAGCGACGTGCCAACAACTCTTGAAATCATTAAGTTTTGTCAATACACAGGCATAAAAGTCTTCGATAATAACCTGCATCAGGATCGATATATGATCAATAAAAAGGCAGATATTATCAAGTTTGCCAAAGCAGGTATTAAAATTCCCAAAACTAAGTTTTATTCAGATATTAATGAAGTTCGAAGTGGTGAACTTTCTTTCCCTTTAATTATCAAAACAATAGGCACTGGACAAGGCAAAAATGTTAATATGGCCCGTAATTTTGATGAGGTAATTGAAGTAGTTAACAGCTTAGGAGACAGATTGACTAAACTTATTTTTCAGGAATTTATTGATTATGAGAAAGATATCAGGTTATTCGTTTTAGGCGATAATGTTGTTGGATCAATGCGGAGAATTCCTAAGGAGGGCGAATTCCGGGCTAATTTTTCGCTTGGCGGAGATGTAGAAGTTTTCGAGGCCCCGGAGGATATGAAAATTTTAGCAATCAAAGCTGCCCGAGCTTGTAATCTTCAAATGTCGGGAGTTGATGTTCTTGTCGATAAACAGGGAGAATATTGGATTCTTGAGGCAAATAGAACACCAGGATTAGCAGGTATTTCTCAAGCTTTGGGAATTAATGTAGCAGAGAAGTTGGTTGAGTTTATTCTGGCAAATTAGTTGTAATTTTTGAAGACTCCATTGATGTTATGTACAAAATTATACCAATCGATTCCGCTCATGGACTGCCGATTGAAATCACCCGTTGGCATCCAGGAAAAAAGGAAGATAATGGTAGACAAGGTTTAACCTACCAGCTAATTGAAATTACGAGTAGGAATAATGCCAAGTTTGGGTATTACGTTTGTAGATCTTGGATTTCTGAAGCAAGTGAGATTTTATCTATCCCAGGAGCTATGTTTCCAAAGCCTCCTGCTACAGTACATGTTATTACAAGGGCAAGCATGATAATTCTTCCACCTCCTCCTGAGGGTCAATATTTATCTTTTTTTGAATCTTCAAATTGGGGTGATCCTAATGTCAGGGACGTAAATTCTGGTAGAACTACAGATAGCAAGATCGCAGATAATGCATATTTTGTTAATGTGGACTTCAAAAGATTAGAAAAAGGTAAAGATTCGAATTAGCGGTAAATACCGTATAATGTTTTATGAATGTATTATTAGTAGGAAACCCTGGATCATACGAAAATAAAAGACTTGCTGAGGAATTTCTGAATGCAGGACACACATTTAGTGCTTTATCTGTAAAGCAAATTATTATAAATATTGTAAATGGAAATGCTGATTTTTTATCTAAAAACGGTCAGGATTTAACTACTTTTGACGCGTATCTTTTCCGTGGAATGGGTGAGAATTTATGGGAAATGATAGTTTTTGCAGAGCATTTATATTCTCTCGGTAAAGTAATAATTGAAGAGAAAATGGCTACAAAACGTTATGTGATGACAAAATTGCCATACACATTAGCTACTCAAGGTATTCCTGTTATAGATTCAAAAATAATTTTCGAGCTAGATGAAAAAAATCTTTCTACTCTAAATTTTCCACTTATTGTGAAAGGAACAAGAGGAAGTAGGGGAAGGTCAGTATTTAAAATTGATAATGTCGAAGATTTAAAAAAACTTTATCTAGAAATAGGCCCCAAAATCTTAATTCAGCCTTATTTATCTATTAAATTCGACTACCGGGTTTTTTGTGTAGGAGATAATGTTGTTGGAGTTATAAAGCGGTACAATTCTGATGACAATTTTTTGACAAATGTGTCAGCAGGAGGGAAGGCAGAAGTTTCTGATCTTCCAGATGAGGTTAAGGAACTTTGTATTAAAGCAAAAAATATTGCTAAAACAGAGATTTCTGGAGTAGACATTATCGAGTATCAAGGAAAATATTATGTCCTGGAAGTAAATACTTCACCTCAGTTTCAAGGTTTTGAAAAAGCCACAGGTAAAAACATTGCTAAAGAAATTGTAGATTATACTTTCGCTAAATTTTTACATTGAACTGTTAATTATCGCTAATAATTTCTTTCGAGGAAATTCTTTAGATCCGAAAAGCTCGTCGGGAACTATAAATCCTAAATTCTTCAACTCCTCAAGATCATTTAAAGATACTTTTCCTGCAAAGAGATTATTAATATTTCCTCCATTTTCAACAAAGTTCCATATCATCCTGTTTCCTGATAAATATTGTCCAATTTTTGCATTAACACAGCCTTTTTGGGGTGAAACAAATCCTCTATAAGCTCGTACCATTAATAAGTCTCTAGCGTCCGAAGCATAGAACTGATCTCTATCTTGGATTGAAGCCTGAGCTCTGCAAAGCAAATCTAACTTTTCATAGACTTCGTAAGGCTCGAAATTAAGGGCTAAATGAACTGTTATTGTGCGAAGATAGAAATTAAACAGATTCATAATGTCGTATTTGCTAGAATCATACAAAACATTTTGCTCAAAATATGATGCCAATCCCTCTTCTGTTGCCAAATAGGCTGGAGTTCCCATCTGTAGAAGTTTTAATTTCTTACCTTGTGAGGTTGTATTAATTCTACCAAGAATAGTTCTATATAAATGAACGATAATCTCATGAGAAATAATTTGACTAAGTCTCTTTGAGTCAATTTGAATGTTTTTAGGAATACTTACGCTTCTTGATCCCGGGTGAACTGAAAATAAATGTCGATCTCTAATCTTAATACGTGAATATTTAGCAATTCCCATATTCATTACCACTTTTTTGAAAACCTCTTTTACCTCTCGAGCATTATATTTCTTTTCACTAACTGATGAAATATTTTTATCAAAACTTATGCATGACTCTACTAGATATTTAGTATCAATCTCAAGGCTTTGTACAGATATTTTATAGAAATCGTGACTCAAAATTACATCAAACTCTTTTCCTATTAAACCTTTTTCTTTGAAATATTTTAAGAAAAAGATTAACTCATTTATAAACATAGTATTCTCTTCAATTGAAGGAAGTTTATAGATTTTTGAAATGGCTTGATGAATTTTGTTGTTTTTCTCAGTATTTGAAATGGTTGTGTTAAGCTTGATTTTAGAAATTTGCGCAAAGCTAATTCCTGCAGTTACCTGATTCAGATAAGTCGATCTGATTAATGAGTTCTTCTCATGCTTCAAAATATTCTGTTCAAACCTTCTAAGACTTCGAAGCTTAGATTTAACTCTTTTTCTAACACCCTCCTTCACTTTAATATCACTTTTATGCCCATGGGTTAAATGAACTTGGTGATTTACGTGGTCTAATACTAGATCCTGCTTCTTCTCCGCAAAATTACCGGATTCCAAACTACCAATTTTTCTTAATTGCTCATACCACACCCTATCTAGAAATTGCACTTTCTTTACCTTTTTCACATCCATTATTAATGCCCTTCAAGGTACTTTTCAGCATCAAGAGAAGCTTTGCACCCAGATCCAGCTGCAGTTATAGCCTGCCTGTACCTGAAATCAAATACATCGCCTGCCACAAATACTCCTTCGATATTAGTTTCAGTGCTATCTTCACTTTTTGTTACAACATAACCTTTATCATCAAGCTCAACGCTTCCTACAAGGAATTTTGTGTTTGGATCATGGCCTACTGCGACAAACAGCCCATCTACAGCCAAGTCGTTAAATTCATTTAATTCCGTGTTTTGAAGTCTAAGATTCTTTACAGCTTTTTCTCCTTGAACTTCAGCAACTGCAGTATTTAGTATTACTTCAATTTTAGGATTAGCATAAACCCTATCACGCATAATCTTGCTAGCTCTAAACTCGCCTCGTCTATGGATTAAATAAAGCTTTGAAGCGAATCTTGTTAAAAAATTTGCCTCTTCCATTGCACTGTCTCCGCCACCTACAACAGCTAGAACCTTATTTCGAAAGAAAGCTCCATCGCATGTTGCGCAGCTAGAAACCCCACGTCCGCGAAGTTCAGCTTCTCCAGGTACATTTAGCCAACGGGATGAAGCTCCAGTTGCAATAATCACTGATTTAGCTTCAAAAACTTCATCATCAACATAAACTTTTTTTAAATCTATGTCAGTGAAATCAACTTTTATAACATCCTTTTCTATAAATCGAGTTCCGAATCTCTCAGCCTGCTTTCTCATGTTTAGCATTAGATCCGGCCCCATTACTCCTTCAATAAATCCAGGAAAGTTCTCAACCTCCGTTGTCAGCATTAGCTGGCCGCCTGGTTGATATCCAGCTATGACGACAGGATTTAAGCTTGCTCGCGCAGCATAAATCGCAGCAGTTAATCCAGCTGGCCCAGATCCAATAATAATTAAATTTTCCATGTAAAAATAATAACAGATTTTGAGTTGTTATTCACCTGTGTACACATAAAACAGTCAGAAAGACATTGTTAAAAAATAATTGATTCAAGGACTCTCTCAAAGATTTGATCAAAAGATGAGTTCAGTTTTTGTAAAACATAGTCTCTGCCCGAAATATACTTTCTTTCTTCCTCAGTTCGGTTATCAATGCCGATTCTCACAAAGGTAAACTGGTCGCCACCAAGTTTATTAATAATATCATTTACTCCGTTGTGAACTTTAGGATATTTACCTTTTTGTGTTTTAAATTCATCCTGTTTAATATCGAGATCATCAAAAGCAATGAATATATTTTCAATAGAAATCTTGTAAAACTTTGCAGCTTCCTGAACTGCATCTCCCGAGTTATTCATAAAAGTTTGGGGTTTAAGGAGGATTATTTTTTCGCCATTATTCTGAAACTCAGCATATTGAGACTGAAATTTTTTAATAAAAGAAACTGATTGTTTTTTAGCAATAAAATCAACAAGTGAAGCCCCAGCATTATGGCGGGTGTTTTCATAATCTTTTCCGGGATTTCCTAGTCCTACAATAAGCTTCATGGGTTGATTATCTATGAAATATCGTTTATCAGCAATTAAGATATGATTCAACTATCTAACTCTGTTTTTTTACATAAATATGATTTCGATTTATAATGCTCTCGTTGTTATAAATGTTTGACGCATGTATTTAGCCGTGTCAAAACACAATGCACTCGTAGCTCAGTTGGATAGAGTACAACTTTGCGGAAGTTGGGGTCATAGGTTCGAATCCTATCGGGTGCGCCAAAAAACTAATGATTTCACTGATTTAAATTTTTTTTGTAATCAATAAAACTATTCACAAGAATTATTCATTAACCAAAAAAATCCCGAGCATGCTCGGGATTTTAAATAATCAAAACTGTTTACTTAACGTAATCAATTAAGATTCTCTCGTAATCTTTCTCTCTCAATTTCTTCAAAGCCTTAGCTTCTATTTGTCGGATACGTTCACGGGTAACATTAAACTCTTGTCCAACTTCCTCAAGTGTTCTTGCAATTCCGTCCTCAAGTCCGAATCTAAGTTCTAAAACTTTTCGTTCTCGGTCATTAAGCTCGCTTAAAGCCTCTCGAAGCTGTTTTTTAAGGTAAGTGTACTCAGCATACTTTTCAGGAGACTGAGCAGAGTCGTCAGCGATAATATCAGCCAATACTGAGTTATTATCGTCACCAATAGTCATTTGAAGTGAAGTAGGAACCTGTGAGATATTTTTTATCTCAAGAATCTTTTCTAATTCAAGCTTCATATAATCTGCAACTTCCTCATCAGTTGGAGCACGTTGAAGTTTCAAAGCAAGTTCGTTTAAAGCCTTTGTGTACTGATTGATTGTCTCAATCATATGGACAGGGATTCGAATTGTACGAGCCTGGTCAGCGATTGCTCGAGTAATAGCCTGTCTAATCCACCAAGTAGCGTAAGTAGAGAATTTATATCCTTTTCTATAATCAAATTTTTCAACAGCTCTCATTAAACCAACATTTCCCTCCTGAATTAAGTCAAGAAGATCTAAACCCCGATTAGCGTATTTCTTAGCTAACGAAACAACAAGTCGAAGATTGGCTGTAGTAAGGTGTTGAGCAGCTTCCATATTTCCCATTTCGATCTCTTTTGCAAGATAAACCTCTTCTTCAGCTGTTAAAAGCGGAATTCTACCGATCTCCTGCAAGTATGCACGGATTGGATCCGAGTTAATATTTGCATGGATAGTTCTAAGAATTTTGATCTTCTTTTCTAGAGTTAATGGTTCATTGCTGGCTGCTTTGGTAGTTTCTGTGGCTACAGCATCATCGTCTTCGAGGCCAATAACTTCAATATGTTTCTCATAAAAATCTGCAAATATTTCCTCCAAAAACTCTAAGGAGTCTTCTGGTTCAGGTAGGTGTGACATTATATCCTCTTGTGTCAAAAAACCTTGGCTAAGGCCTTTTTCAATAAGAGTTGAGGAAATTCTATCTTTTTTCGTTTGAGAAACAACTTTTGTCATGTATATTATGTGTATATCAATTGCACGTTTAAGCGCAAGCATCTAAAACCCAAGGGAATTATATAGGTTTTCGCCGATTTCATCAAAAAATTATCACCAAATACTTTGGTATATTAGTGATTACATCTGGTTATTATAACACCTGACGTGGCTTTGGAGCTAATTAAATCTATTCTTATGTTATTACAGACT
>JAYTAQ010000153.1:0-7248 GCA_043737415.1 bacterium | reverse complement strand
TATTTTTAGATAATAGTTCTAATTTAGTAAAAATTGATAAAAATCCGGAGTTTATTAATTTAAATACAAATTATTCAGGTTTTTATATAACAAATTACGATGAAGAACTGTTAACTAAATTAGTACACAATTGGAATAAGTTGAACAATAAAGAGAAACAAGGTGTTTTGCATGATCAGTATCTTTTAACTTTGGCATCGATTAATCCCTTAAGCAAGTTTCTGGATTTTATTAAAGAAAGCTTAGTTAATGAGAATGATTCAGCTGTTCTTGATTACGGTCTTGGGAGACTTGTGTCGCTGAATACTATATTAATGAGTCCTCAGCTCCATGAACTTGTACTTAAAATAGCTCATAAATCGCTGGACTTGGTAGGTTTGGAACCTAATGTGAACGAAACCCCATCATCAGAAGTTCTGAGGACTTTGGCACTGATTGCACTTATTCAGGCTGACGACGAAAAAATAACAACTTATTTGAGAAAAAAATTCGCTGAGTACCTTTTGAATGAAGATTCAATAGTTTCTGGATTAAGAAGCGCTGTCTACTGTGCATCTGTTTGGGATGATGATAAAAATTTCGATATTATTTGGGATAAATATTTAGAATCAAAAGTTTTAGATGAGAAAATTAAATTGTTACGTTCATTATGCTATTCAAGAAATGAAGTAAAGATTAAGCTTTTATTAAGTAGATTATTTGGAAAAGACATTAGATTCTCAAATTTATCTTCTATATTTTATTCGATGTCATCAAATCCGTTTGCAAAAAAGATTCTTTTAGATTGGCTATTAGAGAATTGGGATGATCTAGCCAAAAAAGGCAATGGTATGGGAAGTTCTATCGTTCAACGTGCATTACAAAGTATTATTCCGAGCTGCGGAATCGGGCGAAGCAATCAGATAGTAAAATTCTTTGAACAGAAAGATATGACTGGATTGAATAAAACACTTGCACAGTCGCTCGAAGAGCTTGAAATTAATGAGAGAGTAGTTGAATATAATTCTAAAAATTAACCAACAATTAGTGAAGTTCCTTTAGGCAAATATTGTCCAGAGTTTGAAAGTTTTGAAGCTGTGGGAATCATTGTGTAAATAATATTTGGTGAAAGTTTAATGCAATGCTGGATGCCTCGAAATAATCTTGAAATACCTGAAGTATTAAATTCGCCGTTTTTGTGGACTTCATTTGCAGTGTAAATGTAAATCCCGCTATTATCGTTGTTTGCTGCAGCTAGAAACTTTTTTAATAGTTCGGGGTACAAGGTTAGGTTGCAATTATAAAGGCTTCTTATAACAATTTGGCTGATATTTCGATTCGACTTCGGATTAACTCCGTAATTACTCATACTCCTTGGATTCATTCTGCCCTTAAGCTCAACAGCCGTGTACTCACGTTTTAGTTTGAAAACAGCTTTTACCTCTCTTGGCTTTAAATCTTTAACCTTAGTCAAATGCTCCTTAGTCAGTTCATCGATCATTTCAGTTTCTAGGCTTGAAGGTAAAACAAGGTCTGATTTGACTAGTAAGGCATTTAGTACCGGTTGAAGGTTAACTATAGGAATTAGAAGCTTGGCATCCGTGTTTTTATGACAAAGCCAATTAATTATTAAAAGATTTTGATAATAATCCCTGGTTCTCGGATTTATTAAATCCTTACCGCCTAAAAGGCTTACAACAAGTTCGCCAGGTTTAGAATCAGCTCGTTTAATTCCAGCTAAATACATATCCTCTTCCTGAGCATTTTTGCCAAGGAAAATAATACACGAGATGAAACCCTAACTAAAACTTCTGATGCAGGAGTAATTTCACTACTGTTGAATTTACAAAAATCATTAACTTGCTCATAAGTAATACCCATATAATCTATATACTAAAGCGGAATTATAGTCTGTAAAATAAGTTTACGCTATTAGGTTGGTTTTACACTATTTAAATGTGTTTTTGGAAGTAATGTATAATATCTGTACTCGGAATTAATTCATTAAGAAGATATCTACATGTTAGGTTCAAACTGACCTCGTAAATCTCACCTTTATAGTTTATAGTTCTAAGTTGGCCATTATTAAAGGCATCGAGAATTTGCTCCTTTGAAACAGCATAAAGACCAATTTCAGGGTCACGTAATGCTTGAAGAATCCGCTGTACAGGTTTTTCGTCTGGAAGTGTAATAGTATAAAAAGTGCGGGTAATCATTAAACCTGGTTCAATTGTAGTAGCTATAAATTCCAATTTATCCCAAAAGATCTTTGACATTTCTGTACTTAGACCTGGTACAGCTGTAAGTTCCTCGGTATAAAACTCTTCAATTAGCTCTCTATATAAAGCCTCCTTTCTTGGTTCGATAAACTTGCTGTCCTTTGTCACAATCTCAATTAAGTTGTCTTTGTTTTCCTCAGGCAATATTAGTCGAAGGTCATTAGGACGTTCAAATCCTGTGCTCATTTCGATTCCGAGTAGAGAAGCCATTTCTTCCTGATGGTCAGGGTTAAACTGTTGGTTGCCACCGAGCGGACTTAGGACTATTTCTCCTGTTGCATGAAGTTTGCCCGCATTTATTGCAAGTAAATATCTCCCATCAGGAAGCATTATTCGAGCAAATACGCCTATTTTTGTTTTAATTTTACTCATGTAATCTTAGCTTCTATTTTTGAACTTACAATAAATTTTTAATCCTATCACCATCAGCTTTACCTTTGACCAAAGGCATTATTCTTCCCATTAAAGCCATTCCCTGAATTGACGGATTTTCTGATTTAATTTTTTCTACTATAGATTTAAGCTCCTCATCAGACATTTGAGCCGGTAAATAAGCCTGAATTATCTCAAGTTCAGCTTTTTCTGGATCAGCAAGGTCATTTCTACCTGATTCTGTATACACTTTAATTGATTCTTTTCTGTTTTTTGAAGCTTTGTCTATAACTTTAATAGATACTTCATCAGGAATCACCTCACGGTCAGAACCAGAATCTACAGCCTCTTTTTTGATATCAGACATGATTAATCTCAAAGTGTCTGTCTTTGATCTGTCTCCAGATTTCATTGCATTCTTAATATCTTCTTTAATTTGTTCAAACAAAGTCATGATCTATTATAGATCAAAGAAGGCAAGAAATGTTAAAAAATTTGCGAAACTTTGTCTTCAAGCTTATATCAACTCCCGGTTTGCAATATAGGTGATATTATAATTATCAGTAAATACTCTGTTTGCTGCCTCTTGGATATCTTTAACCGTCACTGCGTAAATTCTTTTCTGCTCTTCTTCAAGAGTAATAACTTCGTTTTTAAAAAGATATTCACCACCATAATTAGACGCAAGATAGCCTACGTTTTCATGTCTCATTGCCATCGACGAGTAGAGAAGGTTCTTTGCACGATTTAATTCTTCTTCTGTAATAGTAGATCTCTTTAATTTATCAAGTTCGAGAAAGGTTCGGTCGACTGTTTCCTTTGTTTTATCAAAATTAGCCCCGAATGATATCTCAAACACACCAGTATCTGCATAATCAGAGTGATCAGCGCCTACATAATAAGCTACTCCAAGCTGTTCTCTCAATAAATCAAATAGTATTGATCCCATCCCACCGCCTAAAACCATATCCAACATTGAATATTTATAAATATCCTTATCAAAACGAGAAATACCCTCGTAGGAAATCACCATATGAGTCTGGCTGGAATCCTCTTTTTTGTAAAAGTTGATTTTATCCTTAGGACTAAACTTAGCGGGTTCGAAAGTATTGGTTCCGGTAGGGCGAGTTACTAGATGCTGCTCAGTATTGTTTTTAACTTTTTCAATAGGGAAATCACCTACACTAACTACAAGAAAATCATCTTGTACATAGTTTGAATTTATAAACTTTTTAAAATCTTCGGCTTTGAACTGGTTAACAGTTTCTTCAAATCCAATTATTGGTTGGCCCATCGCTTGACCTGGAAAAATATTTTGCTGAGCATACCAGCCAACTTTATCAGATGGTGAGTCATCATACATATGTATTTCCTCGATAATATTTCCTCTCTCTATATCTATGTCTTTTTGAGAAAGTACCCCGTTTTGCAAAAGATCGCTTAGAATTTCAAAAGCCTGGTCATAATTCTCTTTCAAAACTTGGATATAGTAGCCTGTATATTCCTGGCCTGTAAAGGCGTTTGACATTCCCCCAATACTTTCAATCTCCATTGAAATCTCTTTGCTCGTCTTGCGTTTTATAGTAGGCTTGAACATTATGTGTTCGACGAAGTGTGAAATACCTGCGTTTTCTTTGCTTTCGTTTCTTGATCCATTTTTAACGAGAAAAAGTACCAAAGAGATTGGACTCTTTTTCTGAATGTGGAGGATTTTATAATTATTAGATGAGATTGTTGTATTTATTTTCATAATGTACTTTTGAATTGTAGTTTAATAGCCGAAAACTGTCACATAAGTAATGATGATTTATGATAATTTAGCCAATAAATGATTGAAGCTGCCAAGAATGCTGACACATTAATTATTTTAAGGTATAATCGCTCATAAGTGTTTTGCATAAAAGCACGTTTTATATTATTATCGCAGGAAGTTTTTAAAAAAATCATGTCTAAAGTCTGTATAATCACGGGAAAAAAAGCTAATGTCCAGAGATCTGGAAGGCACAAAAGCGGTAAATCAAGAGCTGGATCAAAAGCTTTCGCTTACAAAGGACCTCACGGTTTACGTGGTGTTAAATCAAAAAAAGTACAAGGTGTAAACTTTGTTACAATGAATACTCCAGTCGGAAGAATGAGAGTTTCAATGAAAATCTACAAATCATTCTTCAAAAAAGCCTGGACTCCAGAAGATGAAGCGGCTCTTCAATTGGCCAGATAATTTTGTATACAAGTAATTGAAGGACCTAGAAATGGGTCCTTTTTGCTTGTTAATGCTCTAATCATTTTTGCCCTTCTCTTAACACTTTCATCTAATCTGTTATACTCTACAAGTCTATATAATGGGTCTTATTAATAGTTTTTGGAAATTATTCACTGATGATATCGGTATTGATCTTGGTACAGCAAATACTAAGGTAGCAATCGCCGGCGAAGGTATTATTGCAACAGAGCCATCAGTTGTAGCTATAAACACGAACACAAAAGAGATTTTAGCCGTTGGTTCAGTCGCAAAAAAAATGCTTGGTCGAACCCCGGCTAATATTGTTGCTGTTCGACCTCTTCAAGATGGCGTTATTTCTGACTTTGATGCTACTCGCGATATGATTGAGTATTTTATTAACCTTGCTCATTCAAAGTCGAAGAAATTTTTCAAAATACCCCGTCCTCGTACGATTATTGGTGTTCCGTCCTCTGCTTCAGAAATTGGTAGAAAAGCTGTATACGATGCCGCAAGAAATGCCGGTGCAAGAGATGTTTTTATTATTGAAGAGCCAATGGCAGCGGCAATTGGATCAGGTCTTCCTACAAACGAGGCTGTCGGGTCAATGATTGTCGATATCGGCGGTGGAACTACAGACATTGCGATTATTTCACTAGGAGGGATTGTTGTTGATAAAACGATTTCAGTAGCTGGAGACCAAATGGATCAGGAAATTGTTAAATATGTGCGGCATAAATATAATCTTTTGATTGGTGAGAGAATGGCAGAGGATATCAAAATAACTATTGGATCTGCTTATCCTTTAAAAAAGGAATTAACTTATGAGGTTAGGGGTAGAGATATAATTCAAGGAGTTCCCAGAACTTTATCGATTTCTTCTGTTGAGATTCGAGAGGCGATAACTGTTCAATTAAATCAGATAATCCTTGCCATTTCTGATGCTCTGGAAGAAGCTCCCCCAGAGATTTTGGCTGATATTGGATCTTTGGGTATTGTTGTTGCCGGAGGTGGTGCAATGATAGCTAATATCAAGGATTTATTTGAGGAGAAGGTAAAAATGAAATTTATCATAGCCGATAATCCAATTGAATGCGTTGTTAAAGGTACTCAGCTATTGCTTGAAGATATTG
Source organism: bacterium (assembly GCA_043737415.1). GTDB lineage: Bacteria > Patescibacteriota > Dojkabacteria > JAOAGR01 > JAOAGR01 > JAYTAQ01. The sequence continues at coordinate 1,267 of JAYTAQ010000153.1, read as the reverse complement.
ACCTGCTTGAAAAAGTTAAGGCTAATTACGATAATTATTGAGAATTTTATATTAATAGGTATTATTTAATTGACAGTATTACTACTTAAGTTCTTAATAATTGGAGAAAAATTTGCAAACCATGAAGCAGGACGCATTAAAATCAAAGACTGATCCTAAAAAATTACTGGTTTTCAGCTTTGTCTCGTGTTTTTTGCTTATTACTAATGTTACAGGCTGGAATAGAATCATATATTCAACAACTGATCAGGTGCTAAGTCCTTTTGTAATTGCTGGGAGAAGCATAGCTTTTAATACAAATATTTTATTTAAAGAGATATCTAATAAGCGAGGTGTACTAAGCGAGAATATTGAACTTAGGCGAACTATCGCCACTTATGACCAATTGAGAGCTGAAAATAAAGATCTTAAAGATCAAATTGACAGACTTCAAAATCAAACAGGTATTATACCTGCAAAAGATAGAAAACTTTCGCTGGTAAAAGTTGTTGGAGCTCAGAACTTATTTAACTCTAATCCAGAAGTTTTGGTTTACCTTGATTCTAACAATAAAGTTAGGGTAAATGACGTTGTTTATTATGAGAGCAGCACTCTGTTTGGATTTGTAAAAGAAGTTGATGGCAAGACTGCTACAGTAGTACCATTCTACTCTCCTGATATAAAGTTCAATATTCCTGTACAGAGTCTTAAAGATCCTTCACAGAAAGGCTTTATAAGTGCGATTAGTAATGCTAAAGTCTCGGTAAGAAACGTAGCTAAAGAGGTTGGTGTTTCAGTTGGTGATGTTTGGGTTACTACCAACGATGTAACTGAGGTGCCTTCGACTCTAGTTGTAGGGAAAGTTTCAAATGTTGTAAAAAAAGATCAGGCAAATTTTCAGGAGCTTGGGTTAGATTTGGCCTTTAGTCTCGGTACAACAACATATCTGATGATAGCTAGTGATTAACTAATAATTTTATGAATCGGTTTATTTTTACAACGTTACTTACCTTGACACTACTTATCCTATTCGTAGCTGATCTCGCGGCGCAAGGGATTTTTAGACTATTCGATGTTTTTTCATTAACTATATGTTTCTTAGTAGTCTTGTTAAACCTTAATTCGTCAAGGAGCTTTATTACTGTATTTTTTGTGTTCGGTTTTCTAGTTGATTGGGTTAATAAGTCGTTTCTTGGAGTAAGTTCTTTGCTGAGTATCCTCCTTTTATTTGTCTACAACATGATTGTAAGGCGCTTTGCAGGAAATAAGTTAAGTTTAGCCATTGTCA
>JAYTAQ010000152.1:0-7313 GCA_043737415.1 bacterium | reverse complement strand
TATAAACCGATACAAACAATATTTGCGTTTTTAGCTGCCTGGATTCCATTTAATGAATCCTCAAAAACCACAAGTTCACTATTTGAGATTCCCAATCTTACTGCTGCTGTATTATAAATCGTTGGATCTGGCTTTCCAGCTGAAACATCTTCGGCTGTTAAAACTACATCAAAGAATTTTCTAATATCAAAATGATCAACAATAATATCTGTAAACTCCTTTATAGTAGAGGTTGCAAGCGCCATTTTAAGATTTCTATTGACAAAACTCTGAAGCAATTCGTGAGTTAAAGCTCGAATTGTGACTACATTTTGTATATTATTTAATAAATTTGATCGTTTTTCTGACCTGAAATCTATTATTAAATCCTCAACTTTAAAATCTCTAATTTCTATACTTTCAAGATAAGTATTGAATCCTTGGGCTGTTTTTGTACCTGAGAAAAATCTATGGTACTGGTCTTTACTTAATTTTGTACCAAAAGCCCTTAATACAGTGTTGGCGTAAGCCGTATAATTCAAGTGCTCAAGATCAATCAAGGTACCGTCCATATCAAAAATAATACCTTTAGCTTTTTGAAACACTGGCTTTAATTGTTCAATGTTTTTGATCATATTTATAATAGACTACGTAATTCTACCCTTATACCCATACATTTCCATATTTTCGATGATTTTTTTAATTCCCAACGCTGTGCAGTGTTCTGCGTTATCTGCTGTAACTACTGGGATTCCTAAGGCTTTTACAAGCAGATTTGAGAAATTATCTAGAAGAACGCCGCCTCCGCAGATTACAATACCTGTATCGACAATGTCCGATGACAATTCTGGAGGAGTTTTTTCTAGTACTGATCTGATCGATAGAATAATCTGATTTAAAACTGGTTTAATAGCTTCATGAAGGTCATTCGTCTTGATAGTCAGAGTTCTAGGCATCCCTGTAGTAGCATCTCGCCCTCTGACTTCCATCTCTTTCTGTACATCTACTAAAATAGCGCTGCAGAGCTTTGTTTTGATCTTTTCAGTCATCATTTCTCCAATAATAAGACCATAGATTTTTTTGAAGTAATTAAGCAGCGACTCGTTTAACGCAAGTGACGCCTGTTTTGATGAGCTTGACATTACAATGCCGTTTAATGACAAGACTGCTGTTTCTGTAGTACCTCCGCCCATATTTACTACCATATTACCGAATGGCTTCTCAATATCCAGTCCCGAGCCCAAGGCCCCAAGGTAGCTTGAAGGAAACAAATAAACCTCTCCTGCTCCGGCATTTAGTGCCGCTTCCTCTAACGCTCTCTTTTCAACTGAAGTAATGATTGAGGGCACACTTAAAACGACGTCTGGCTTAACAAAGGAAACTTTGCTAGTTCCAAATCCTATTAAGTACTTTAAAAGCGATTCTGCGGCTCTGTAGTTCGATAAAACACTGTTTTTAAGCGGTCGGACGATGTCTATATCAACGGGTGTTTTGCCAAGCATCTCCTCTGCTCCATCTCCAACAGTTATTATCTGCTTCGAAAGCTTATCAAATGCGATAATTGTTGATTGTTCATATATTATTCCCTTTTGCGGAACTATTACTCTGGACTTAACAGAACCAAGATCAATACCAAGAATTTTTTTAAACCTCATATGCAAGGATTATAGTGGAATTCCAGCAATAATATAAATAATGAATAAAATAAGGTGTGGAAATGATGACGCTTCAGAGTAACGGTATTTCAGCCGATTAGAATTCGGAATAATACTACTACTAAAACACCAAGTATTGTAAATCCTACAAGCTTAACAGAACTTCTATCTCTGTGAGCTTCAGGTAGCAAGTCTGTAGCGCCAAGGTATAAAAAGAAACCTGCAAAGAATGTTAGCATAAAAGCCAAAACAGTAATGGATGGCCTTAAAAAGCCCGTAGCAATTACTCCTAGCACTGGAACTATTGAATCAATTAGCAAGAAATACTTAGCTGTCTTTTTTCCATGATCATTCCGTAGTAATAATGTTACTGTATTTATTCCATCAGCAAAATCATGCATAAGCACAACTGAAGCTATCAATATTCCTGTAGAGAAATTAATCAAAAACCCCGCTCCAATAGCCAATCCATCCATAAAACTATGGATGATCAAGCCTGATGCCGCAATAACCCCGAAGGTTTTACGGCTATTTCCCTGCTCCTCGCAGTCCTCACTGTGAGAATGACCGTGGATTGAGATTATTTTATCAAGAAAGTGAAACAGCATAAAACTGGCAAGCACTGCTCCCAAAACGTATACAATATCCAGATCCTTTAATAATTCATGTGATTCAGGAATCAAATCAATCAAAGCTGCGGCGATTAAAGTACCTCCACAAAATGCTATTAACGGATTCATAAACTTCTTGTATCTGAGCGCTATCACACCACCTAAAAGCGTAAATCCAAAAGTCGCTAGACCAAATAAAAGAGCTTGAACTGAAATCATAATAATTATTCCAATATTTTAACAGTAAAAAGAGATATTAGGAATTTTATTCTAATCGCCTCTTCGCTGGATAGTAATATTATTTAATGAGCTTGATATCATCGCGCCGAATGCTCCTAATACTCGGCCTAAAACGACTTTCGGACTTTTTTCTAAAGGCGATTGTATATCAACTTTATAAACTCTCAAGCTCAATCCAGAAAGAGTACTCACTATTACCTGCATAGGAATTATTTCTCCCATAGGTTTAGGTTCATCAAAAGGTATTTTTTGAAATATACTTGCACAAACTTTCGCTGCCTGTCTTGCTAATACTGGAGTGATTTCATATGGAGCCATAACTCCAAAAGTGATCGAATGAATACCTGTCTTAGGAAAAACTCCATTCATATATTCCTCTAGATAGTATGCTATACCACCTTCTTCCTGCTGAAGCGTTAAAACAATACCGCCAAAGACTGGGGGCAATACCAATGGAATAGGAATGGGCCGCATTTCTTTATGTGTTGAGACTGTAGCTGGTTGAAGTGTAAGCTGTCTAGCAACCTCCTCAGCGATTATTGCTGCAACCCTATCCGCCGGTATTAATACTCCCGATAAAACTAATGCTTCTACTTCAGTTTTAACTAATGCTGGTAGTATCAAGCCTATACCTGTCTCATTTAAAAAGTTTACATCAACTGGTTCTATCTCTTTTGTGTATTGCTCTCTTACCATCGTTTGATCTTATATTTGCAGGAGTATACTACCATCATTCAATAAAAGTCATCCCACCTTTGAAAACCTTAACGAGACCTTTACAACCAGTATTTAGATCACATTTTATGAACAGTTTAATATTCCGCTTTTTATTCTTCCATCTCGTGATGTCTCTTTTGGCAATTTTATTAAAATTCCAGGTTCAATAGTTCTATTTCCGTATTTTAGATTAATTTTCGCCACAGCTTCTATCATTTTCCCATGCCTCTCATCCTTCAGAAAATCTCCAAATATATCGGTTTGACTGTCAGAAGCCTTGATGATATCTGAGGCGTAAACCCCACACTTTGAGTAAAGTGCCCATGAATCGAATCCTTCCTTGAAAAAAGGCTTTATAGCTTTCACCATAATTTGAAAATTATCTAAATGTCTTTCAAACCGGATCTCTTTCGAAAAAGCCCGATAATCTTTTGTAACCAAAAAGAATGATATTTTGTGGGCTAAAAGCTTCTTTTGCCTCAATGCAGTTGAAACGCGGAAAAGATGGTTACAGAGCTTAGCCCATACAAAAAGCCTGTCTCCAGTGGCCTTACCAAGTGAGGCAGTACGGGAAATTCCTTTTGGAATTGGGGGATTTAATTGCATAGGCAGAGTGATTTGCGAGTGAATCTCATGCCACAGATCTAGTCCTGGCTTACCCAATAATTTATATACAAATTTTCTATCCATTTGATAAAACTGAAAAGCAGAAAAGACACCAGCTTTATTTAAAACAACCTTTCTATTCTTCCCTACTCCCCAAATCTCCTCCACGGCACAATCTTTGAGGAAGTTTTCTACTTCATTTAAATCAACAACCATTAATCCATTAGGTTTGTTTTTTTCTGAAGCCATCTTTGCTAGAGTTTTAGTTGTGGAAACGCCAACACTTGCAGTAATCCCAATATATTTCTCAATGTTTAATCGGATCAAATCACCTATCTTTCCATAATCCATTTTGTATACACCTTTTAATCCCGAAATATTTAAAAAAGCTTCATCAATACTGTATCCCTCAACTTCAGGCGACATTTCCCTCAAAAGCTGAAACATTTTTCTGGAAACTTCCTCATAAAAATGAAAATCAGCAGGTATTAATATTATTCCAGGGCATATTTTTTCAGCATCCCAGCGCGTGGTACCTGTTTTTATTCCTGCTGACTTCGCCTCGTAACTCTTGGAAACAACGCAGGCATCCTGAGAGGAGAGTACACCCACTTTCTTGCCTCGCAAACCTGGATTGCGCATTAGCTCGCACGAAACATAGAAACAGTCAGCATCAACATGTGCTATCGACAAAGGAGGCTTTAAACTTAAATCATTCATATTCCAGCAGGAATATTGTAGTACAAAAACAAGAACAATCCAATATGTTCTATTTATTTTTTTAATATCTTGGTCTGATAGAGAATTTAGTGATATTTTCTAATTATCGACGTAACTACTCCAAAAATCTGCAAGTTCTCTTCAGGATAAATATCGGGAAAATCTTTATTTGCAGGCTGAAGATAAAAATTTTCATTTGAATCTCTTTTTAAAAATTTGACCGTATACTTTCCGTCTACAAAAGCTACAATTATATCTCCAACCTTTGCAGAACGACCTTTTTCAACAATTGCAATATCACCATCGTGGATTCCTGCTTCAATCATTGAGTCTCCACTGACGTGGAATATCACCTTTTTATAAGATGATGCGAATAGAAAACTTTCTAAATCAAAGTCATCATCATTATAGTCAAGACCTGGAGATGGAAACCCAGCAACAATCGGGCCGCAATCAGGAATATTAGAGAAGCCATCCTCATTATTTTCTAGATCTATAAAGATGCTTCCCAAATGATTTAGGTCAAAGTTAACCGGCATAAGTTATCTGAATTTAATACTAAACGTCTGCACAGTCAAGGATTAATTTTGCTCATCTGTTTGTGAAAATCCTTTCTTGAAAGTAATTTTAACTCTTTTTCTAGACAAGCTTACTGCAAAACCATTTAATAAAAGCACAGAGCCTCCTACAATTCCAATAGCTGCCATTGCCTTATTAGAAAGCCCGGTATTAGGTAGTTCATTAGGTAGTCTTGTATCATTTATACCTAGAACATCGGGGCTAGGTGTAACTTCTGTACCAGTTTCAGTCCCGATTCTAGTTCCAGTTCCTGTAGGTGTAGGAGTGGATGTAGTACCACCTGATATAATTGGTGTTGGAGTTACTGTGTTTGTAGGTATAACTGTAGCTGTCGGTACAGGAGTTGAAGTCACCGTAGGTACGGGAGTTGCTGTTGGTTCCGGTGTATTTGTAGGCAAAGGAGTCAATGTAGACGTTGGCAGAGGAGAAGCTCCGTTTGGCTGTGTAGGTACAGGTGTAGTTGTAGTAGTTGTAGCAGTTGGTACAGGAGTTGTTGAAGTAACTGTTGTTGGAAGTGGAATACCTGTTGAAGTCGGATTAGGTGTTGATGTAGCTATAGGTATTGGGGAAGAAGCTACAGGTTCAGATTTAAAACCGAAATCGTTATTGTGATTGCAAAGATCACAAATACCCACATCAAAGGCCACTTGAGCATATCCTCTAGACGTCTTTCCATCGGAATCTATAAGATCAGACGATCCCTGGTTTGAAGACGTTAAAACGTAATCCTTAAGTGGTCCAGAAGTGTAGTCGTCAGGATTATCAAGTCGAATCGTATAGCTGCCATTAGGCTGCAGACCACCATTTTTAAAGTAGTATTCTCCAGCTGAGTTTGTAGTAGTAGTCCCGATTGCTTTGGAATCACCATCTTTATACAACCTCACCGTAACGCCACCAATCCCAGGTTCTTCTGGATCTTGTAGACCATTTTTATTTTCATCCCTCCATACTCTGTTTCCAACCTCAACGGGAGAAACATTACCAAGTCTTATAGCTCCCAAATGAACATCACAATTAGAATTAGCCTGAAAAAAAACTACAGTAGTACCAGAATTCTTTCCGTGAGGACCAGCGTAATATCCAGGAGTTAAAGGATCAAATTGAACTCTCACTTGAGTACCCTTCGTTACGGAGATGACGTATTTTCCGGAACTATCAGTAACCGCTGAGCCAACTTTCACACCTCCTCCAGACCCAGGCTTAAACACAGCTACAGTTGTGCCGGAAATACCAGGTTCACCGGAATCAAATACTCCATTAGCATTAGTATCATCAAAGACAGTTCCTCCAATAGCGTTTGTACCACAGATTGTCGCTCCAAGTACCCCTGGTTTCCTCTGGCTGTTGGGAAGTACTATCATAAAATAAACCAGTACTAGCGAGATTATTGCTAATACATTGATGGTTAAGAGAACGCGCTTTTTGTTTTGTAATAAGGTTTGCATGATTTTGTAGTTTTTGTAGCTTTTGTAGTTTACGTCAGTAAAAGTGTATTTTGACGAGGCCAATTAGGTTCAATTTTAGTTTTCCACCTCGCTTGAAAAATTAATAAACTATCAAAAAGAAGAACGGAACCAACACCGAGGAGAAGAATCTCAAGGTTAGTTTCGGTAAAAATGGCAGTGTTAGGAAGGGTCGGCGACAATTCCGAACTATTAATACTCAAATCAATGTTAGAAGATCCAGATAAAGAAGTAGCAGAAATTCCGCTGGTTTCAAAATTTTTATTTAATAACTCATTTGAATTAAAATTCTCAAAAGATTGGTTATTAATCAAAAACTCTGAATCAGAAGATTTTGTATATGTATTGTATACGCCTAGAACATCAGGCTCAGGGTTAGTCAAGGTTTTCGGCGATCTGCCAATTAAATAGACCGAAGTAATAATGCCGATGAAAAAAAGATGTAATAAATAAAATGTATACTTTTTGAAGGCAGTAGAGGTCAACATGAGCAGCTTCGTTTCTAATATTCAATCTATAATAATTATTTATTTCTGTAAAGCATTTACTTTTGTATCCTAATTACTAAGCTTTCCCGTATTCTTTTTGTATACTTACCAATAAAACATAAAAGCCTGTTCAATAGGCATAATTACTAAATCTAGTAACTTATTTTGATCTATTGAGCCTTTCCCTTTATCATAGAACACTATGCATAACTTTATTTGGTTTAAAACCGACTTGCGCATCCAAGACAATAAACT
>JAYTAQ010000151.1:0-2958 GCA_043737415.1 bacterium | reverse complement strand
TCCTGCGATATCAAGCGAACCAGCAACCTTTGGTTTACGACCTTTTTTAAGACCGTCCTTACCACCAGTAGGCCTCTTTGAGGTAAGCCTTTTGATACTAAGTCCCATTTTTCTTTCACTAGGTGAGATCGTTAAAATAATAGCTTCAACTTCTTGACCAATAGTTACAACCTCTTTAGGGTCGCCAACAATTTGCTCAGAAAGTTCGCTCTTATGAATTAATCCAGTAACACCTTCGTCAAGTTTTACTATTACACCGTAATCCTCAATTTCAGTAATTGTACCTTTAACTTTACCACCAACTTTATAGTCAGCAGATACTTCATTCCATGGATCCTCGCTCAATTGCTTGATTGAGTAAGCAACTCGCTTGCCATCATCACTGATGTCAATAAGTTTAACTCGAACTTTATCTCCAACCTTAGCGAAGTCGCTAGGGCTTTCAACTTTGTCCCATGAAATTTCAGATACATGAACAAGCCCATCAAGTCCCTCAGCATTAACGAATACACCATAAGTTGTAACCGCAGTAACTGAAGCATCCATAACATTGCCGATTTTGGCATTCTTTATGGTATTAACCCGAAGTTCAGATGGCTGATCAGAAAGTGCTAGCTTCTCAGAGAAGATAACCTTATTCTTTTCCTTGTCGATCTCCATAATTTTAGCGTTTATCTTTGTACCGATAAGCTCCGCTAATCTGCTGGAAAGCGCTTTTTGCATATCATCTTTGCTTGAACCCTCTGCTTCAGCCTTGTAGACTTTGTTTGGATCAAGCTGAGATGTTGGAATGAATCCGACTACTCCGTCAATATTAACTATTACTCCACCATTATTGGCTTCGATAACAGTGACAATAACTGATTCGTCATTTTTATGTGCACCCTCAAGCATATCCCATCTCTGTCCAGCTGTAGTCCGTCTTTGTGAAACGATCATATTACCGAATTCGTCCTCAGTTTTAAGTACGAATACTTTAATTTTATCTCCTACTTTAACAGGTTTAGTGCTGTCTTTGATGAGCTCTCCGCCCGGTACAACAGCGTCAAATACATCATCGATTTTTACGATAATATATCCTTCGCCAACCTTCTCCACAACGCCCTCTGCAAGATCACCTTTCTTGTATTGGGTGTATTTTTTTGTTTTAATTGATTTCTCTAATAAACTATATAGATTATTTGTTCTATCACTCATTAATAAAAAATCCTTTCTTAGGATGCGTTATTATGACAGATTCTGAGAGAAATTGCGACGGGTGGTTAAACCATCTGCGTTGAAGAAAAATAAAGTGTACAGACAATTGAAAAATGCCAGATGTCGAGAAAGCAAAATGTCTTAAATCTACACTTATCCTACTGTATAAAATAATAGATCAAATCCCTTATCGCAAAAAATTCGTAAAACCCTAATACTGCAAAGTTGAAGAATGCCGCTATAATAAGATGATTAAGCTTTTTTTGAGCCTTAATTCCAAATAATAATGTAATAAAAGCAACTAGGACATGAAAGATAACTATTCCATATAAGAATTCTTTATCGATAATTGAGTCATACCGTCTAATATTATCAAGAGTAATACCTACAGCCTGAGGAAGCCTTGAATAATTTGTAAAGATTAAAATTCCTAATATAAATGCTATAGCAAGATTTAGAAAAACAACATTCCAAAGCCAGAAATTATTATAAATACCTGAATATTTTGCTTCTTTATTTAAACGCTTAAATTTCCTTAATAAGCTGGATTTAAGTGTCTTAAATCTTGACTCTTCTTCAAAACCCAGCGAAGTCTGTTCAGTCTTATTTTTTTTCGGTTCAGCTTTTTTGAATGAAACCATAACTTTGTCAATTCTACAGACAAATCTCTTTTAGCGAAAGGTGTAAAAAAAGCGAGTTAATAACCCGCTTTTTGCTTATTTCTCGCCGATTGTTACGTCTAGTGTTAAATTTTTACCTTGAACTTTAACTTTTCCACCAATTGAGGTTGAGCCAGTGGGCTCTAAAGTAGAAGGTCTAAAGATCTCAATTTTAACCTTTTGATTAGGTTCAAAATATTGATTGAGGTCAGCTTGAAGTGAGAATTCAATATTACGATCATTAATTTTGGTAATAATATCACCTTTTTGAATACCAGCTTTGTCTGCTGCACTGCTACCAACCACACTTCTCGCCAAGGCACCAATTGGAAGGCCAGATGTTTGAGAAAGCGTTGGATCAATCATAGTGTACTGAACACCTAAGAATGGAAAAGTTAATTTGCCGTTATTAGATTGATATCTCTGCAGTATTTTTAAAACTCTCTGGAAAGGTACTGAATATGAAATATTATTTGCGCCTGAGCTGGTTGCTGAATTTACTCCGATAACTTCGCCATTGAAATTTAGTAAAGGTCCACCGGAGTTTCCACTATTTATAGCAGCATCAGTCTGAATAACACCTTCGTAATCTTTTTGCACTGCTTTATTTAAACATGAACCTTGAGCAGATATATTGCGATTAAGTCCAGAAATAATTCCTTTAGTAACACTACCCGGATTAGTTCCTAATGGATTACCAATAGCAATAACATCCTGGCCTGTCATGAGAGCAGAATTTACATTGGCAAATTTTAATGCTTTGACCTTATCGCCATTGGTATTTACCTTAAGAATCGCTATATCCTGTACTGAGTCAACCACAAAGCTATCAACTGTGTATGATTTATTGTCAGATGTAATAATTGAAAGCGTTTCTGCCTTTGGTGAGCCACAAACAACATGCTCATTTGTAATTAAAGTACCATCTTCTGTGACAAAAAAACCTGTACCAACACCTTCGGTCTGATCGTCAGTATTATCTCCAGGTGTTCTATTATCTGACTTGCTAATAACTGTTACCACAGATGGAGCTGATTTTGAAACTAAATCTACAACTCCTCCTGAGGGCTCAAAAACGACATTTGATGTAAAATTGGTAGAA
>JAYTAQ010000150.1:0-7348 GCA_043737415.1 bacterium | reverse complement strand
TTAAAATGTATATCATTACCAAATTGGAATTAATCATTTTTTTCATAATGCTAGTCAGTTGCTGTATAATTATTCTATATGAATGAATTAGATGCTATTACTGAGAATCTTCGTAACAAGGGATATCGGAGTAGTTCAATACGGAGGAACGTTCTTAAGATTCTTTCTCAAACAAATCGTCCTTTGTTCACTAGTGAAATTATTACTTTATTAAACCAAATCAACTTAAATCCAAATAAATCAACAGTTTATAGAGAAACGGATAAGCTACTCATAGAAGGAGTTCTTCGTGAGGTAGATTTACTTGATGGCAAAAAACGATACGAATTAAATTCTAAACAATGCCATCATCATTTCGTTTGCAATGTTTGTCAGGGTATTGAGTGTATTGATCTTAATAGTGAAATACATGAATTTATCCAAGTAATGGAAAAAGAAAAAGGATTTGAAGTACAGGAGCATATGCTTGAATTATTTGGCATCTGTAGAAGCTGTAAATCTAAGTAAGATTAACACCTTGACAATTGCAACTGAGTTGCGCTACCATAAATACAACCAAGTTGCGTTTATGAAAGTAGCATTTGTTGGAAAAGGTGGAAGTGGTAAAACAACAATTAGTACTCTATTTGTTGATTATACTGTTAAGAATAGTTCAGAACATGTATGGGCTATAGATGCTGACCTAAACATGCATCTTGCAGATCAATTAGGACTACAAGAAGAAGTTAGGGCATTGAGACATATATCCTTTCCAGAATCTGAGAAAGATATAAAGAGTTATCTCATTGGCAATAATAGTAAAATACAGTCCATATCTCATTTTAAGAAATCATCTCCGCCCACAAAGGCATCAAACTTTATCGTCCCTTTTAAAAAGGATGATTATATTTTACAAAATTTCTCTGTAAATAGGGATAATCTATACCTCTCAATTGTCGGCTCATACCATTCAGAAGGAATTGGAGCAAGTTGTTATCACAATAATTTAGCAGTATTTGAAAGTATGCTTTCTCACACAATTGACCTTAAATCAACAGTTGTCGTTGATATGGTTGCAGGAACAGATGCATTTGCAGGAACGCTCCATGCTCAATTTGATATGATTGTCATTGTTGTTGAACCAACAAAGAAATCTATTGAGGTATATGATCAATATAAGACACTCGCTCTAGAAGCTGACATATGGGAGTTAGCGTTTGTAGTTGGCAATAAAGTTATGAGTAATAAAGATCAAGACTTTATTCAAAACCACATAGAAGAAGATAAGTTACTTGGTTATGTTAGTCATTCAGAACATATAAAAGAAATAGAGCAAGAAGACGGTATTTTAGATATCAATTTACTTGAAGAAAGGAATGTTCAGGTCTTTGAAAAAATTCTTTTTACACTCAAACAACAAAATATTTCTTTCAACAGTCGTCTGCAAAGACTTTATAAACTGCACAATCGGTATGTTGCGCAGGGCTATATCAAAGATAGACTTGGTGATCTTAATGTACAAGTTGATATAACATTTAATTTTGATGAGTTTGTAAAACAATATGAATAATCACAAAAATGTATTTAGTGGAGACAATGCTATTCTTGAGTTTCTTAATCCTGATAACAACACGCCGATTCCACTCGTTGAACTTCCTAAAGCATTAAATCCTTTTAAGAATGACAACATAAGGATATTTGCAAAGTTAATGAATACTTTGCCATTAACCAACGTAAAATCTTTGCCTTCGTACAACATGTTAATGAAAGCAAAAGCAAGGAAAGAGCTTGATAAGGTTGATACGTTAATTGAAAATTCGTCTGGTAACACTGTTTTCTCTCTTGCAGTCATAGGTCGTTTATTGGGACTCAAATCAACTAAGGCAGTCGTTTCTAATGAAGTATCTTCTGGAAAGTTACAAATATTGCAATTATTTGGAACAGAAATAATCATAAATAAAGAACCAATTTGTCCTGATCCAAGCGATCAGACAAGTGGCATTTATAAGGCTAAAATCTGGGCTGAGGAAAATGGATGGTTAAATGCTGGTCAATATGACAATACTGATAATCCTGAGGCTCATGAAAAGTGGACAGGTAGACAAATCTGGGAACAGCTAGAAGGTAAACTTTCTGTTTTTTGTGCTGGACTTGGGACAACAGGCACAATGGTAGGAGCTGGAAAATACCTTAAAGGAAAAAAACAATCAATAAAGAATGTTGGCGTTGTAAGATTATCAAATAATCCTGTTCCAGGGCCAAGAACGAGAAATTTACTTCAACAAATAGCTTTTGATTGGAAGAATATTGTTGATAACGTTGAGGAAGTTGGAACCATTGATTCTTACCAATTAAGTTTAGATCTTTGCCGATATGGCATCGTTGCAGGACCAAGCTCAGGATTTACATTAAAAGGACTTTATAAATTTTTAACAAAACAAAAGGAAGAAAATAAGCTTGATGAATTAAGAAATACTGATGGTGAGATAGTTTGTGTATTTATCTGTTGTGATAGTCCATTCCCCTACTTACAAGAATATTTTGAGTATCTTGATGATGCTAACTTTCCTGTTATTGAGAATGAAGAATTATTAAATAAGTCAATCAAAGTAGATAAAAAGATACAGTTTTCTGATGTATCTGAATACGAAATATCAGTGGATAAGGCGTATAATGAAATATTTACAAACCAACCATTAGAAACATGGTCACAAATATTAGATAACAAAGATATTGAATTTCGTGAGAATGTGGTTATTATTGATACTCGAGACAAAGTTGATTTTAAGAACTTTCACATTCCCAATGCAAATAATATTGAGTACTTGGAACTAGAAAAAAACATTAATGGAGTTGGAGAACAATTCCAAGGAAAGAAAGCTATTGTAGTTTGTTATAGAGGAAATTCTTCAAAACTAGCAGTTTCTTTATTACGCAATAAAGGAATTGATGCATACACTGTAAAAGGAGGAATGACAGAGTGGTCTGCGAAGAATCTTCCAAGATGGAGACCTGATATTTGCAAAGTACCAATGTCAATATAGTGCCCGAAGCTGCGTAGAAATCATAAAAACAAAGAATTGCATCAGTTATCAATGTGTTTGTGATTCAGGCTTATGTATATCGCCTCAAAGGAGTCATAGTTATAATTAGAAGGGTAATAAATAGTTCGAACTGTATCTATAAATGGAATCCATAAGGTCCACACAAGTACTTAAGCTCAACCAGGTACAGTTTATTCTTCTTTTCAGCGACCCATTTCTCGAAATCACTATGTAAGATTGTTTTTACTATTCATTGGCCTAACTAGGTTCAGATAACTACGAGCTGAATTGATATGCCAGCTCTTGGCAAGAGTACAATTTGGTTTGGCAGTATATTCAATGTTAAATGCAGCTTTATTATTTTTAACAAAAGTATCTCTAATAAAGGTACATTAATATAATTAATTATAGAATATCATAAATTGACGGATATACTTGTTATATAGTATAGTTATATATGATAAGGAAGCCTTTGGGAAATTCTCTTGAACAAGTAAATCAGGGTAATCATGTTGATTTTGGAAGAAGAAGATTCTTGGCAGGAAGTTTAGCAGCAGCTTTACTAGGTATTCCATTAGTTGGATGTGCTAATAATCCTACCCCTTCAATACCCGCACAACCACAGCAGGCTCCAACTGTTCTAACAACAGCTATAAATCCAGATCAGTATGCTTTTCTTTCAATTCCTTTATTTGCAGCCAATCAGGATAGTAATGGCAGTGTCGAATATAAAACAACTGGAGGTAAAGCAGCCGTAGTAAGAATTAAAGGAACTAAACTTTATGCTATAACAACCGCAATGCACCTATTCCAAGAATTACCTGAAGGTTATAATGGACTTGCTTTAACAATGCCTGGTAATGCATATGATAATCAATTATATATTCCACGTACATCAAGTTCACTTACTCCTATTAAGCCTTTCGATGAATCAACAGTAAGATTTGTTAATACAAATTTTGGAAATAGAATCACTGAAGATGGTATCTTTGCAGCAATTGTAACTCCTGATGTTATACAGTTTATGGTAGATTCTGTACAAAGAAATTTTCCTGATGCTGTAATTCCAGAATATGATCCACAATTAAATTTACTTAACCAACTTCAAGTAGGAGGGCATTTGCTTTCTGCATTAGGAAATATAGGAACAAATGCCGATAATTCCGGTATTACTTTAGATTATGAACCATTCGATGGTGAAATACTTAATATAGCAGGAGGTGTAATTGCAGGTGATATGGATAAATATCCATACCCGAAACATCCTGCAATATCTGTTTCTTACCAAAGAGCTAATACTACAGATTATCCACAAGCTGGTGATAGCGGAACAGGAGTTATGTATGAAGGAATATATGCCGGAAATATTTTTGGAGTAAGAGGTGATAAGACAGGCTATGCAATTGTTGCACATGCAACTTTATTAAATTAAACTAAATCAGTTTTTTGGCTAAAATAACTTAAATTTAGCCATTTTTAGCCGTCCAAGTATCTGAAGCACAAAAAGTATCCATGACCTTTTTGTGCTTAACAACATTTTATCCGTTATCGTTCGTACTATAAACTGTTTCGAGTCGTGAAACCTCTTCATTCTCAGCTGCATCAACAACGTCAAGTTGCTTCTCTGCAATCTTCATGGCAGTAGCGATTTCATTCAATTCATCGGCAACAGATTGAGCCATTACAATATCAGTATCAATTATTTGTAGAATTTCCTTCTTTACAGCCTGATCATCAGCACCATCAATAAGAGAAATAATTCTTTCTTTTGCAGATTCAGATAATTGTGAATCTGCAATAATTTGGGCAAGGTTTGATTTATTCATTGTTATTTGTATTTAGATTATTATCAAAGGCATCAGAAACAGCGTTCTGGGTACTTCGCATACTAACTACCCTATTGTTCAATGCTTGAGCACCGCTTGAAACATTTTCAGCAGTACCAGAAACAGTATTTAATGCACCTTCAGCAATGCCAAGTGCTCCATCTCGTGTACGGTTCCATGCATCACGCATTCTTGAACCAAGTGCATTCATTGCTAGTCCAGCTCTATCACGAACTTCACCGCCAAACTGCATAGCAGAGTCAAGAGTGTCATTTAAAGTCTCAACTACACTATTTTCAATCCGATCGCCTGTATCAAGAACTCTTTCCCAGTTAGTTTGTATAGAATAAACTACAGCGTCTTTGGCATTAATTGTATTTTCATATGCTCGTTGAGAGACATCAGCAGCTTTAGCAACAAAAGATTTGCCTGTAGCCATGGCTGCTTCTCCAGCTTGAGTTGCTCTATCTACTGTATTATCAAGCAATTTGTCAGCCCTCGTTATAGTAGAATCGTAAATTGAGGTTGCGCCTGCAACAACTTTTGCAGTCATAACATCGGCTCCCCTTCGTAAAGAGGCACCACCAGCGTCATTAGCATTTTTAAATTTTTCTACTCCACTAACGACACCTTCTCTTACTCTAATTACCAACGCCGCAATTCTAGCAGCGTTATCTGCTCTTTTTTGTTGACGCATAGCTTCTCTTTCTGGTTGTAGGGCAATTCGTCGTGCGACTTTTTGCTCTACTGAAATTCCGTTTTCTTTTGTTTTTAAACCATTTAAGAATGACATATTCTATCAAAAATAAACTAAGTTGGGTTAATTGTCAATAGTGTAACGCTAAGTAGCAAAAGTCTGCACATCTGATTATTATGGTTTTATAACAATTTTTTTGTGATGTGTGTTTTTAGTAATAGAACTTAATCCCACAAACAACAGCGTGATCAGAAAAGCGATTACAAACCATGTTGAATAGCTAATTAATAAATGAAAAAAATTAACTCTTAAATAAGAATCTTCCATTGTAATTACATTCCACAATGGTTCAAGAGTGTAGTCTTTACTTACATATACAAAAGAACTCGGCAAACCTCGTCCCATTCCCCCATTAGACAAGTAAACGGAGAGGCTCAATATAGTCAATACCAAAGAGACTAATAGTGAAAAAAGTATAGTTTTAGTTAATAATTTTATTTTCATAGCTATAACTGTGTGCAGTTAGGGGTACAGTAAAATAATGAGTACCAATTTTTTAACCAATCAAACCGATATCTTGTAGTACAAGGTTTTCTTGTTTAAAATTCAATATGACAATTAATCCTGAAAGCGAAAGATCAGAAAATAACGAATTTAATATTAGTTTAGTAAAGTTTAGACAAGCAAATAAGGACTTTATGAGTGGTGTGCCTTTTGAAGGCCATAAAACTGTTTTGGCAGAATCGGATGAACTAGCATTAGTTGGTGGTATCGCAAACGAATATATAAACTATGCGAATATTGAAGGGGCGCAGGATGATATGGCGGCGTTAGAAGCTCATTTATCACTTCGGGATTTAGTTTTTAGTATTACTAGCATACATGCAAATGAAGGAGGAAACAGTGATCAATCCCGATTTCTTCAAGGGATTGGATTTGGTAATACTACAAGTGAGAGTCAGCAGCAGATTAGACAAGGTGAGTATTCTCACATACAAAATCAAAGTATTGATGAGTTTTTTAAGTATTCAGTTGAGGAAATGATATATGGCGAGAGTCGTCATGTATCAGATGATAATTTTGATGTTGAGGAAGCAGATGTTTTTGCAGCGATTATTGATAAATATAGGATTGGTTATTGTAATTTAAGGGGTATAAATTCTGACCAAAGTATACGTCGTACTCAAGAAACTATAAATGGACCTGATGATCTGTTTGATTTATAGGATAAATAGAAATAATACATCTATCCATAATAATTAATATATGGAAACCTAATTTTGATAAATTATTAGTAATTAAAGTATCAATATTTTAATATCTAGTTTTAAACTGCCTACTAAAGCGGCAGATCTATTCATTCAAGGATTATTAGTTCGGCGTAACCCATTACCAATGTTTTCAGTCCACAAATCAGCATTATTTGAGCCAGAATCAGAGACATGGGTTACTAACTTTTGAGTTGGACGGATCACATAAGCTCTTATTTCTGTCATGTTGAATTTTTTAGCAACAAAGGTACGAGTGTTTCCATCAAAAATCTCATATTCTCCCTTTTCATTTACTTTTACTAAAATTGGAGGCAGTCTTTTATATCCCTTTTCCAGCCCATACTTTTCAATAACTTTAAGAATAAAAGGTTCTCTAAGTGCAATTGATGGAATTTCACGTGGAGTAAGTCTTTCCATATCTACGGTCTCCAGCAATACCACATTTCCCGCGCCAATACTTTCTGCGAATAATTCTAAATGAGTACTATCAGTTCTAATCAAACCCGGTAAGTCAGGAAACTCTAAAGCTAA
>JAYTAQ010000149.1:0-3010 GCA_043737415.1 bacterium | reverse complement strand
ATGTTAGATGTCTTGAGTCAGCTTTAACCGAAGTTTTCTAAAAGCCATTTTCTTGTATTAAGATCGCTTCCATCAATGAACTTTCGGAGCGATCGCGTGAGGCAAATCCAGCCCATTCTATCCTGCGGATCGCTTTTACTGATGAAATGATGGAGCTATCACATTCCCTAACCCAAGATCGCAGTTATCAATAATCTGGAGCAATTTCAACATTTATAGTTTCGACGTAAAAAACTTTTTAGACCATCTAATGCCGCGATTGGTTATTTGGAATCATACTAAACGCTGAATCATTTATATGTAACTCAACCAGAAAGATATTCAAGTAGTTCTGCCGTCGCAGCATTCTTAATTAACCTAGCTCTGACAGGACCAACATTATATATTTTTTCAATAAGGTTTTCCTCAGAATTTTGGTGTAGTTCTTCAATAGTATTTATTCCAACTTCTTTTAATTTATCTTTTTGCCAAGAAGTCAACAATTGCAGTACATCAATGGACTTCTTTAGCATATTCTCTAATGCACCATGAAATGCGGTTTCATCCTCAACAGTGCCACTTAATTCTTTAATATCTTTGTAAGAAGCATGATTTTTTCCAAACTCAGGAAAGTTTTTTGATATTAAGCACTCATAAAACTTTTTAGAATCACCACTTGGATTTCTAGCTAAAGCCAGTAAGCATCCATACTTAACTTCGTATCTAGATCCCAATTCAGAACGTGTTGCACGAATTGCAGAATCAACTTTTCTCAAAACACCTGTATACGATAGCAATCTCAATGATTCTTTTACTGTTTCGGGACAATCCTTATGTACCCAAAAATAAATACTTGATTCACTAGCGTTTCGTTCTCTTCTATTCTCATTATATTGTTCTATAGAAGGAATCACATACTTCTCCAAAAAATCCCTGCCCCAGTCAATTAAATATTTATGTCCTTGGTATTTTTCTCCTAACTCTGTATGTTCAGCCCAAATTTGGTGCCTATAAAAATTCTTGATAGTTTCGTTGACTGATTTTGGATTAAATTTTTCAAGCTCTTGAATTGTTCTTAAAAGAATTCGGGGGTTTCCGCCGCAAGAGAAAGCCAAAGTATTAAAGAGTTCCAGATTATTATCTATTGCAGTTTTTAATGAGCCGTCGGCTTGCTTGTAAACAATATCTTTAAAGTAAATTACATAATCGGAATCTCTTATATCTCTTTCAATTCTTTTATAAATGCAGTCATGAATGGGTTCAAATGAAGTACCAAAATATGTAACTCCAGGATATATTGCTGCATTGCATGTTATGTAAGGAGATCGAAGATCCTTAAATAAATTAAAAAATTGTCTCTGCTGCTCTGGTCTAAATACATGTGCAGCCTCATCGAAAAAGAAATAGACTCTTTGCAAATTATTTTCTTCGCAAATGTTTTCAATCGCTTCTTTCACATCTTCAATATCAGGCAGTAAGTAGATTTCAACTTTGTCTTTTCCTGATCTGTATGAATCCTCAAACTCCTTAACAATCTTCCCAAGATCCTTCTCAATCTGTTCATCATCACTAGTTCCATCGTTACTTAATAAATTGGCTGAATGAACTGAAACTAAATGACCTTTTTTCCTCAACTTATTTATAAGAGCCTTTAAAGTCTTAGCTAACATCCAATGATAAAATTGCAACGGATCATCAGTTTGAAGAAGAGAACTAATGTTGAAAGATACAAAAACTGGCAAAAAACTATCGCTCAAGCTCTCAATTTCCAATTCTGAAACTCTCATCAAAAAAGATTTTCCTGTACCCCTTGAACCTTCTAATAAGCAAGGTTCTGGTGAAGATAGTGCAGATAAAATACTTTCGTCATGAATGTTGGTGACACGCAAGTCTAAAATATCACTTTGTTTTATACTTTCTGTTCTTAAATAGAAGTTTGACATTTACTGACAATCCTTTGGTCCACCTAAAAAGACTCTAATACTCTCATTATGTCCCATCTCCTCCAATATAAAAGGCATTGAGTCAAGCTTTTCACTTGGAAACGATTTCAAAAAACGACAACACAATGCAAATAACAATACATTTTTAACTAGTTCAAAATATTCAAAATATCTCTTTGTCAAATCATCATTCTTTGACAAACTTAACCCACTTTCCTCCCAAGTCTCGTAATTTCCATGAACAAACTCTGATAGTTGGCGATAAATGCTCACTGCGATAAAATTATATTCTTCGATGGATTGAGATAGTTCTGGGAAAAAGGCATTTGCAAAACGTTTTGACAAAACACCATTTTCTTTATCAATAATTTTTGACCACTTAATATCAGCTTTGCCACTTAGCCATTCATAATGCTCTAGTTTGAAAGCTGAAAAATATACTATTCCTAACCCCATCTCTAAAGCTAGTCGAGTGGATGAGAACGCTTGTCTGTAAAGTCCAAAAGATATATCTAAAGCACTAATTTCAATTTGAGAACTAACTACCTTCAATAAATCTCCTTCTTTTTTATCGTTCAGTCTTTCTGAAAATTCAAATAGGCAAGTGGAGAAATGATGAACTTTCCCAAAAGAATCTAAGTCAGTGAGTGTACTATTAAATATATTTTGGCAGGACTCGTTAAGCTTTTTATAATAATCTTGAATATTCATGCTTCTCAATATGAATTAGCGACAGACCAACAGATAACCATAAAAATGTTCTTATTGTGAGACAAGGCGGGTACGGCTCATCTAAAGATAAGATTCTAAAAAGTTAAGCACTTTAATTCTACTCAATAGATATAGCAACAGAGTGGCAAGCTTCAATTCAACATCTAAGTAGACGATTACTGGGTAACATCCGACTTAGAGTATAAGTATGAATGGATGAAGGGTTTCTGGATGTAGTTTGACATCGTCCAAATCCCTCAAAACCGCGTCATTGTTTAGATGCCAAAAACTCTTTGACGACTTGTTTCACGTCGCGGAATTCGCCTTCCACTTCATAGTTCATCCGCTGCATTTCGGTGGCGGTGACGAGTCCGCTG
>JAYTAQ010000148.1:0-3024 GCA_043737415.1 bacterium | reverse complement strand
AGTGACAAGAAGACCGAGATTTTTTTAAAAGGAAACCTCTTTATACTTGTACATTTAGTGCTGGAATTTAAAAAAGAGCATCAGGTTAACCTTGGTGAATATGATTCTGTTTTGGATGCAGATTATCTTGCTCGATTATGGGAAACTGCTGACTGAGATTCTTACTCTGGAGGTGGGATTGATCACGGGGAAACTCCGGAACATGCAGTTAAAAGAGAATTTCTTAAGGAAATAGGTTATCAAGTTGAAGTCATAGTATTGGGTCAAGGTTAAATTGAGATATAACTTTCACATTTTGTTAAATCTCTATTTTTACAATTATAGTCACTTATTTCTGCTCAATTCTCTTTTCTTTTCTATTAACGTCAGTATTGATCCCGAGCTAACACCTATTACTAGCTTATCAGCTCTAAACCCTTCGATGATTTTATCGAAATTTCTAATTTTTATATCATTTAAAAACTGAACCGAATTACCGCCTGATAACTGCATAATTTCAAACTGCAATACTTCTTGAAGCTTCTGATCACTAAAGAGAAAAGCTTTCATAAAGTAATTTTAGCAAAAACGATCGTTTTTTTCTTAAATAAGTCCCATTAACTCAAATTTAGGAAGTTCTTTTTTATTAAGCTGTTTTGCAAATTCTGATAAACCACTCTTTGTGATTCCAATCAACCCTTTTGCTTCGCCATCATTGTTTTGATTAAATCTTTCTACTAATTGATCAAAAGTAATACTAAGCTTAATCGTGAAAATCAAACAAATATTGTAGCTTTCTGTGATATAACCGGCGTTTAAGACTGTACTTTCAATATCCTCCTGGTGAGCTCCTGCTTCCTCAATTACTTCTTTTTCGGCCTCATTGAATAAATCAAATCCAGACTTAAGCTCTTTCTCAGACTTTGAAAGCACTCCTCCTATAAACATTATTGGTCGCCTATTCAGATATTTTCCACTATCTTCAATAAAAACATATTTACCATCGCTCGTGAGGAAAAAGCATGAAGAATACATTCCTTTCGATGAGTAACTTAGTCCTAACTGCTGGACTTTATCAATAACAAAATTCATAGACCGCCAGATAGAGAAAGGAATCGTGCTTAAAACAAGTGATAAACCATCTGGTCCTACTTGTGCCAATTCAAAACGATATGTTTCGCTATCCCAGATTTGCTTTCCAGATTCCTTAGCCTCATGAATAAGCTCCACCCACCTAGCTTTGCAACTGGCTTCTAAAATTGGATCGATTTTGCGGGATGAAGGAACCTCTGTAAATGTTATTTGTGAGGGTAAATAATCGTGTTTAAAAATTATTGAATAAGCTGACATTTCTATATCTTTATGTAGGAAAGGGTACAGTCTGTAAATTCAGTTCTTCGACTTCATAAGTAAAAGTTCAAAATGGTTCCACTGCGGCAGCCAAGTAAATAGATCATTTGTATTTTATTATTTAAAAGATCCTGGTTTTGGTTGTTTTTCTACCAGGACTTTTTGTGCCCAAGGACTGACAGGTTTATCAGTTCGATGAATGCAACCCACCCAGCAGCATGGACGCCTTTTACCTTCCATCAATTCCTCGCATGCTCTTTTAATGTGCTCGTCGCGAGTCTTTTGCTGTTTTACAGTTATTGTCCAGCAAATCCATTCATTTCTAGCTTTTGGAGATATCACCTCCCACGCTTTCAATGCTTTTGGACTGGCAATAAGTGCTGTTTCTAAATCATCAGGTATCTCGTGAAATATTCTTTCTGGAATTTTACTTTTTGTCATGAGTTTTTATATTATACTATCAAATTCTAATTGTTTTTTATAAAACCATCTGCATTTCCTCAACGTTACCTGTTTCGTTAAATCCAATCCGTTTTAATATTTCTTTCGAACGGTCATTATCTGGTTTAACATTTGTAACAAGACTTTTTATACTCTCCTGCTTAAGCATTTTAAGGACTTCAGTTGCAGCTTCAAGCATAAACGATGGTGAGGATGAAATTTTAAAATACCATAATTCGCCCGTATCATTTTTCTCTACATCAATTCCAACCATTCCCACAATTTGATTATGCGCATTTCGAATAAAAAACCTTAATTCTTCCCGTTCTGCCCACAATTTAGGGCATTTAGTAAGTATATCGATTGCAAGATCAGCCACTGTTGCAATGCCATATTTCTTCATTACTCCGTCGGTAATATATTTCCGCACAGGTTCATCTGCAAGCAGAGCAGTCATATCGTTAATATCTTTTTCATTAAGCACGTAATCGTCTACAGATTCAATCGAAAACGAATCATTATATTTATTTTTAATCGAGACTTTATATTTCATAGAAAATTTGTATTTTTAATTTTGACTCAAAATAATTTAATCCACAAGCATTTCTTTAATCACCGATTTAACTTTATTGATTGTGAATCCATTTATACGCCCCAGTGGTTTAATAAGCCTTTTTTTGTCGAGAGTTCTGATTTGATCAAGTATAATCCAGGAGTCTTTTGACATAAAATTAACCTCAATTCTCGTAGGATAATTATGATATTTAGTAGTCATAGGTGCTATGATTACCAAACTTGTATTAAGATTCATTTCATCAGGTGAGATGACTAAACATGGACGAGTTTTATTAATCTCCGAACCAATAGTAGGGTTCAAATCTACCAGATAAACTTCATATTGATGAATTTGCTTCATAATTTTCGTCATCTAAATCAGAAATAAGATCAATATCTAATGAGTCATCAATAAGTAATTTATCAGCATTGTTTTGATGCATTTGTTTAAATGAGTCTGCCCAGCCTCGCCTAGGAGTTGCAGATACCGGCTTTAGAAGAAGGCTTTCATTATTTACAATTTCTATGTTTATTCCCTCGTTAAAATCCAAAGCTTCCAAAATCTTTGCTGGAATTCTTACTCCACGAGAATTGCCTATTTTAATCAATGAAACTTTCACAGTAAGTAATTATAATGTAATTACAGACTTAAGTCGACAAATACGATAAAAAACTTAATCAAAACTCATCCTCACTCTG
>JAYTAQ010000147.1:0-3033 GCA_043737415.1 bacterium | reverse complement strand
CAGAGTTACTTTACAGTAACAATTGTATACTTTTGTCTTCCAACTGGAAGCTGTACAGATACTGAATCACCTTTTTTATGACCCATGATTGCTGTAGCCAATGGGCTGTCAGCGTTAAATTTCTTCGTTAATAAGTTAGTTTCACCTGTTCCAACGATTTCAAAGTCTATTGTTCTACCAGATTCATCCTCTAGAGTAACGAAACTACCGATATTAATTTCTCCATCTTTTGCACCAGTTTTAACGATCTTAGCATTAGATAAAGTATCCTCGAGTTCAGCAATTTTGCCTTCGTTGATATCACGCTGTTCTAATGCTGCTTGATAAGCAGCATTCTCTGATAAGTCTCCATATTCAGTAGCCTCTTTAAGTTTGTTTGCTATAGAAAGTCTAACCTCAGTCTTCAATCTTTCAAGTTCATCTTTAAGATTAACAAATCCTTCTTTTGTAAATAGATTTTTTTTAGTTGCCATAATATTTTTTAATGACTAATTTATGTATTTAAGTCTTACACCCAAATTCTTCCTTTAGAGAAGAAAAAGGCATCTCTTAACTGTAATTAGATTACGTTTTAAAACACAATCTAATAACAAATAGGATGACGCCCATTCGAATCGCATTCAGTTATACCATATTTCTTTAAACTAGTAAGTATTTATTGAATTAATATATGATAATTAACCCCCATGACAATAAAAAACGACTGGGGTTAGCAAAGCCTTCCACCAGTCGTTTGCAATTAAGCAATAACTTTTTCAACAACCTTGTCAAAAACAGTCGGAGCGTTGATAGCAAGCTCAGAAAGCATTTTTCGGTTCAAACCAACAACGCCTTTATTAAGTTTACCAATAAACTGGGAATAACTGATGTTATGAGGTTTAAGGGCAGCATTAAGTCTAACAATCCAAAGTGATCTCATTTGACCAACTCGTTTTCGTCTACCTTGTGTAGAGTATTGACCAGCGTGCAAATACGCTTCTTTAGCTCTTTTATAAATTTTAGATCTAGATTGTCTATAACCCTTAACTTGGTCTAGAATCTTCTTGTGTCTTCGTCTGGCTGTAACGCCTCTTTTAACTCTCATAGTGTTGTGATTGTACCCTAATTATCAATGTTTCTCAATGATTATACTTACTTGGTTTTTGTACCAGGCATTAATCTCTTTAACTTCTTTGCCATTCCAGCGCTAACGACTCTTGTTCGGTTCTTTCGATACTTAATAACAGCGTCTTTTTTTGAATTTAAATGACCAAAGCCTGGAGCTGAGAATTGTAGTTTTCCGCTTTTTGAGACCTTAAATCTTTTTACTGTTGCTTTGTGTGTTTTTAACTTTCCCATTATATCGTGTTTTCACTTAGTAAATTAAAGTGTGCAATAATCGTTAGGATTATAGCGTGCACTTCAATAAATATCAACGTGTTCGTCTCTATTTCTGAACTACGTTAAAATTATTTCTTACCCTTAATTATAGCATATACATTTCTGCCCTCTACTCTCGCAGGTGTCTCGATTTCAGCAACTTCAGTTAACTCAAGTAAAACCTTTGCAATCTGATCAAAATAAAATGATTTATCCAATCTTCGATCTGATCTACTAGGCTTAACAGTGATCTTAACTTTATGCTTCTCTTCAAGAAAATCTTTAATTTTCTTAACCTTGTGAGCAAGATCACCTACATCAGTACGTGGTTTAAACCACATCTCCTTAAGTTCAACAGTGTGCTGTTTAGTGCTTTTCTGTTTCTTGGAATATTCATACTTGAATTTTGACCATGTAATAATTTTACAAACTGGAGGCTTAGCCATGGGAGCAATCTCGATAAGATCCATTTCTCGTTCTCGAGCGATCTTTACCGCTTCCATTGGACTCATTACTCCAACTAATTCACCTTCTTCGTCCACAACACGGACTTCAAGTGACCTAATATATTCGTTTCGGCGAAATTTATAATTTAAATTCTCACTTTTCGCCTTATAAAATTTTCTCTTAAATTGACCTGCTATAATTTTTTTCTTTTACTTAAATAAACTTTTAATAGTCTACTCTATTTTATCAAAAAACAGGTACTATATACTAGGGGGTAGAAAACAATCAATAATTGGACAAAAATTAAGATTTAAAGCGTCTTGAAACCTTCATTAGATTCATGATAATGAAGGCCATGAAGGGATTTATCTTGATTACAGCACAACCGGGATAATAAACCGTCTCGTCGCCTAAGCTTTTTTTAAAGTTAGTCACACCATCACTCTCACCCATCCGAATTCCCCATAAATCATAGGTTTTAACATTATGATTTTGTAAATACTCAACCATTTTCACTTCAATCAACGACGGAATTCTATTTTTCAAAGCCTCTTCGTAAGCTCCAGCATAAACCCTTTCAACAATTGTCATGTTTGTATTATAGATAGATAGATTTAAGGCTATGCATTTATCATCCTGAGTAACAGTTGCTAAAATAAAATTAACATTTTGAAACATTTTTTTAAAAACAAGCTGTGATGGAATTGGAAATCCACTATTGTGTCTCTGGTAAGCAAATTTAATCAATTCGTAAATTTGTTCAATTAATTTACCGCTCACCTTAATATCGGCTTCATCAATATTAGAAACTATTTCTACTTTAAAACCTTTTTTTTCAGCATAAGTGAGATCATAACGCTTTTTTGAATTAAATTTATTCATCCAGCCTTCTTTTGGATAAATTAATGCAGACCCAGGCATTGCCGGTCGATATTCATCATCTTTTTCAAAAATTGAGTTATATTCATTTTCTACTTCGACTAAATCAATACCAAGTAGTGCATATTTCTTAGCCTTAAGGTCAGCCTTTAAAAATTCGATAAATGCCATGTATTCTTTAAAAGTTTTCTTGTGTCTATTAAATCTAATCCCTCCTCGTGAATGACCAATTTTGTATCCAAATTTTGTTCGATATTCTATAATAATTCCGAAACCATCTTTTGTAATACACTCATAATCTGCACCTAAAACCTCTTTAAACCATGCCTCATCGTCGAAATAATGATC
>JAYTAQ010000146.1:0-7522 GCA_043737415.1 bacterium | reverse complement strand
ATTGTGTGACATTTCGGACCTAATAAAGTTTTCATCTTTATTTACAAGATCGATATGAGAAAAGATGTCTTTTGCTTTATTCTCAATCTCTACCGGGCTACCTTTACCTGCAAAAACCGAATCCTTCAAAATTCCTCCAACATTCATATAGTAAGGACAAATCACCTTCATGCCGGCTACATTCAACGTGAAGTACTTATCAATAAATTTTGCCAGCTCTGCAGGAATTTTTCTTGTCATAATTTTTTGAGGTAATTATACCATGATTATTGATTTGGTATAATTTGGCAATTTTGATATCTACTTAAATAAAACTTTGAATGTAGAATATTTGTACTATAAATTTATATTTGATGTGATTAGGTCATGAGATATATCGCTGACTTAGCCGGTGAAAATCATTACTGGATTTCGATATTTTTTAGTTTTTGTAGATTTTTTAAAAGCCGCAAATGTAAGTGCACTGTCGTAGCTTGCAGCCATTCCCATTGAATCAAGCTCACTTTTAGCCTGCTCCACTTCATAAGTACTAATAATCCAGCCTGCTCCGTTTGATTTTTTTACCATCTCTTCTATTTGGAGTCTTCGAAGACCAATAATATCAACTATTGATTCTGAAGGGTGAGCTTGCAAAACATGATCATCAACAGGTTTTGCAATTCTTTTAACCAAAGTGTTAACTTTTGTTGTTTGAACAATATGCATAGCAGGATTTTGACCGGATTCTTGGAAACCCTGATAGATCCCTAATGCCGTACTTCCACTCGACGCAGGTACAAAAACTGCATCCCACCTATCATTGATGTCCATTAATTCATATGAAATAGTTCTAAAACCAATCAGTGCAGTATCATCCTTTGAACCTCTGAGATTAAGCCAGCCATTATTTGCCTGCATAATTGCTTTTTGCTTGGGATTGTCTGAAAGATCAATCTCGATGTTTCCAAAAACACCTCCATTCCGCAAATTTCCGATTGTCGTCGAAATTTTCAAAAGATCTATAAATTTCTTTAGTTTTTCGTCCGAGATATGAACTGAAAGAAATATTTTTAATGAAGTTTCTGGCTGTTTGAGCACTGCAAATGCGGCAACTAATGCGGCATTTCCGGAAGATGAAACAGTAAATTGAGTTTTACCTGTCTGTATATACTTGGCAATCATATATATTATGCTTCTTTGCTTACTACACCCCAGCTGAAGCAGATCATCATTCTTAATTGCAAAATTACCTTCTTTGCTACTAAAATATTTTATGGGAGACGGATATAAAGTAGTGTTGAACACCTTATTGATAACTCGAAACTCTTTAATCAAATCCTCTGTCATGATTTATTTTAGTGTTATACTCTTGTGGGCACAAGCTTATTGATCAGTGTCAACGATTATCACGGTATTGCTTTAATCTTCATTATCCACATCCAGTTACAAGCGGAATTAAGTTGAAACTTGAGACTTGTAAGTATATTAGATATCATTAAGAATGGCAGAAACAGATAAAAAAAATATTCATTGTCCTGAGTGTGATAATGAGTTTGATTATGATGTAATGAGTGTTGAGGTAGGAGATATTACTGAATGTCCAATTTGCGGTGCTAATCTTGAAATTGTAAGCATTGAACCATTCAAGGTTGAATCTGTAACTACATATAAATAATTGAGTTAATTTAATTAAGTGCAAAGTTAATATCGCTTTAAATTTTGTAGATTAAATTGAAGCTTTTGTTGTTATTTACCAAGTGTAACCTGGGCTTTACATATAGTACAGAAATGCTATACTAGTCAGTCTGAATGAACTTTTCGCTAGTGGATTTAATGCATAGTTAAGGCAAGTGGCGCGTACGCGTTGCTTGCTTTTTCGTGTTTGTATTAATGTCAGTGGAAATTGTTGTGTGTATTAATATTATGGCAAAAACAAGTAATACCAATAATTCGAAACGAATAGATTTATCAAACGCCCGACTAAGATTTCCTTTACCTAACCTTATTGACGCCCAAGTCAATTCCTACAAAAGATTCTTAGAAGAAGATTTGATAAATCATTTCAATTTGATTAACCCGATTACGGATAACACCGGTAAATTGTGGTCTTTAGAATTCTTAAAGCCTGAGCTTAAGACTCCTGAAAAATCGGAATGGCAATGTATAAGAAAAGGTCTTTCTTTTGAAGCACCTTTATACTGGCAAGTCCGCTTAGTTAACAAGCAAACTGGTGAAGCTAAAGAGCAGGAGATCTTCATGGGGGATATTCCACTTATGACTGATCGTGGTTCTTTCATTATCAATGGTGTTGAACGATGTATCGTTCACCAGATCATTCGAGCTGAAGGAGCAATCTTTTTAGGAAACGGCTTGTATTACAATAGCAACGACCTTCATATGGCAAAGATTATTCCTGCACGAGGTTCATGGTTTACCATTGATACTTCAAAGTCAGGAATTGTTTCCATCAAAATGGGTCCTCGTAGACCTAAGATCAATATTTGTACTTTTTTACGTGCAATGGGCTACAGCTCAAATGCAGAGATTCTTAACCTGTTCAAGGATGTAAAACTTGAAGAAGGACAGGCTAACTTCATCGAAACTACTTTATCTAAAGATCCTACAAATAATACTGCTACAGCTATCTTTGATATCTATCGGAGACTCCGGCCGGATGTGACTGCTAGTATCGATAATGCTAAGTCATATATTGATGCTTTATTATTTGATCCAAAGAGACTTTATCTAGGTGATGTTGGTAGATACCAGCTTAATAAAAAGTTACCTGAGAAGTATTCAAAACCAATGGAAGAAGCAAACTATGCTTTGTTTGTAACTGATATCGTTGGAGTAGTTGAAAGACTTTTGAAGATTAACGCAAGCCAGATCATTGAAGATGATATGGATCACTTGGGAAATAGACGTATTCGAAGTGTAAACGAACTACTTGGAGAGGTAGTTATTTCAGCAATTAAGAAAATCGAGAAAAATACAAAGGACAAGATGAGTCTTCACTCAACTGACGAATTGTTGACCGCAAGTGATGTAATGAGCAGCCGTCCATTAGTTACTGCTTTTAGAGATTTCTTTGGATCATCACAAATCTCGCGATACATGTCACAAAAGAACGTTCTTGCTGAACTTTCAAATCTTCGACATGTCACAGCTGGAGGTCCAGGTGGACTTACAAAAGAGAGAGCAACTTTCTCTGTTAGAGACGTTCACTACTCTCAATATGGTCGATTCTGCGTTGTACAAACACCAGAAGGTGCTTCAATTGGTGTAGTAAATCATTTATCTCTATACGCTAGAATCAACAGATACGGTTTTATTGAGGTTCCTTTCCGAAAGATCGAGAAACAAGTAAAAGCTGCTGATTCTGAGAATAGAATTGCTAGAGAAGATGTTGTAGTTGATGGAAAAGTAGTTGTTAAAGATGCTGAAATTATTACCAAAGCTAAAGCTGAGGTCTTGAAGAAAGCAAAAGTTGACTCAATAAACGTTAGGCCATTCATTACTGACGAAATCGTTTATATGGATGCTGATGAGGAGTCAAACTATAGAATGACTCACGCTGACATCAAACTTGATGACAACCTTACAATTATCCAGGACGTTGTTCCAGTGCGATACAAGGATACTTTTTACAGTGGTCAAATCGCTGAAGTAGACTTTGTTGACGTTGATCCAGCTGTCATTGCTGGTGTAAACTTCTCATTGATGCCTTTCGGTCATCACACTGAAGCTGGACGAACTTTGGTAGCTGCCTCCAATATGAACCAGGCAGTTCCACTTATTTCTCCTCAACCTCCAATCGTAGGTACAGGACTTGAAGTTCCAATGGCTAAACTATCTAACCGATCCGTTTATGCTAAGAATGATGGTACTGTTGAATCACTAGATGCTGACAAAGTTGTTGTAAAAACAGGACCTAAGACAAGGGATGAATATCCACTTGCTAAATTCCAGTCATCTAACGACAACACTTTAGTACATCAGATTCCTCATGTTGATCTTGGACAGAAATTAAAAGCTGGTGATCTAATCGCTGACGGCGCATCATCAAAAAATGGTGAACTTGCTGTTGGTACAAATGTTTTATCAGCTGTTATGTTTTATGATGGTATTACTTTTGAAGACGGCTACGCTGTTTCTCAAGGAATCCTAAAAAGCGGAGCTTTGACAGGTATTATTATTAAAACTTACACAAGAGATATTCGTGAGACTAAACTTGGACCTGAACAACTTACTGGAGATATTCCTGGTGTAAACGAGGGCATGCTTGGTAATCTTGATGAATACGGAATTATTCGAAAAGGTGCAAAGGTTAAGACTGGAGACATTATTGCGGGTATCATCTCTCCAAGAGGCGATATGGAAGTTACAGCTGAGGAAAAGCTTTTGAGAGCTATCTTCGGAGAATCAGCTCATGATGTAAAAGATGTATCACTTCGAATGCCAAACGGCGAAGAAGGTATAGTTATTGATACACAGGTGCTTGATCGTGTTACTGAAGAATTAGGAACTGGTGTTATCAAACAGGTTAAAATCTGGGTTGCTAAACAGCATACTATTCATATCGGCGACAAACTTTGCGATATGGCTGGACAAAAGGGTGTAATCGCAAAAATTATTCCAGAAGAAGATATGCCCTATCTACCAGATGGTACTCCTGTAGATATTGTAGTTACTCCATTGTTCTTGAAACGTATGAATGTTTCTCTACTTCGAGAAATGCACTTGGGAATGAAAGCCCACTTGGCTGGTGTTACGGTTGCGGTTCCATTGTTTACAAAGGTTGATGAATCAATTGTTGACAATTTGCTTCCAAAGACTGGATTGCCATATCAAGAGAAATACGAATTGTTCGATGGACGAACTGGTGATAAATTTGATAAGCCAGTAGCTGTAGGTATCAAGTACTTGATGAAAATCGAGCACTTGGCTGAAGAAAAAATCCATGCTCGATCAACTGGACCTTACACTATCGTTACTCAGCAGCCATTAGGTGGAAAAGCTCAGTTCGGTGGACAGAGATTCGGAGAAATGGAAGTTTGGGCTCTAGAAGCTCACGGCGCTGCATATGTATTGCAAGAAATGCTTACGATTAAATCCGACGATATCGAAGGAAGATCGAAGTCTTACGAAGCAATTATCCACGGCGAAAAGATCGTTATGGAAGGTACGCCAGAGTCATTTAAAGTATTGGTAAATGAATTGCGATCACTAGGTTTGAACATTATTCTTGCGACTACTACCGGCGAAGAAGTTCAACTTGATCCTAAGAAGGAAGCTATAACTCTATAACCATGAAAAATAAGAATTTTGATTATATTCAATTAAAACTTGCCTCACCAGAAGACATTCTCAACTGGTCACGAGGTGAAGTAAAGAAGCCAGAGACGATAAACTATCGAACACATAGAGCAGAACCTGATGGTTTAATGTGCGAGAAAATTTTCGGACCTACTAAGGACTTCGAGTGTTATTGTGGTAAGTACAAGAAGTATAAATATAAGGGTATCATTTGCGACAAATGCGGCGTAGAGGTTACAAAACGATCAGTTAGACGTGAGAGAATGGGTCATATTAGACTTGCTTCTCCTGTTACTCACGTTTGGTTTGCTCATGGTATTCCAAATAAGATTTCTATTATTCTTGATATTCCTCAAAAGAAACTACAGTCAGTTATATATTTCTCTCGATACTTAGTTGTTGAGAGCGATGTTGATGGAAAAGCAATTGCAATCGAGGAAGTTAATACTAAGATCAAAGAAGCTTTAGCTGAAGTTGATACTGCTATTACTACTAAAATCGCGGAGGATGATGTCGTTTTGCAAGCTTCAATTGATACATTTAAAGCATCAAATCCTGAGGCTGATGAATTAGAGATTGAAAATCTTGAATACAAATCAAGACAAAAGATCGCAAAAATCAGAGAAGAAGGATCAAGAAAAAAGAATGAAGTTGAGGCTGAAATGAAGGTTCTTGTAGAACTAGTTAGCAGACTTAACGTTGGTGAAACTCTTACCGAAGAAGAACACGTTCTTCTTCAAGAGAATGAAGTTTCATTCTTTAGTCTAAGAATGGGTGCTGAAGCTATCCAATACCTTCTTGAGAGACTTAATGTTCAGGAATTAAGCGACAAGCTTAAAGAAGATATCAAATCAACTAATATTCAAAAGAGACTAAAAGCAATTCAAAGACTGCGACTTATTAATGGATTGTTGTTGAATGATATGAAACCGGACTGGATGGTTCTTGATGTTGTAGCTGTAATACCGCCAGAACTTCGACCTATTGTTCAAATTTCCGGAGGTAGATTTGCTACTGCCGATCTAAACGACTTGTATCGAAGAGTTATCAACCGAAACAACCGTTTAAAGAGATTGATTGAACTTGGTGCCCCAGACGTTATTCTTCGAAATGAGAAACGAATGCTTCAAGAAGCTGTTGACGCATTGATCGACAACGAACACAGACTTGGTAATCCAGTTGTTAACAAGAGAAAAGTCCCTCTAAAATCACTATCTGCTACTCTTCGTGGTAAGCAGGGACGATTCAGACAGAATTTACTTGGTAAACGTGTTGATTATTCAGGTCGAGCCGTTATTGTAACTGCAGGACGTGAATTAAAAATTAACCAATGTGGAGTTCCTAAACAAATGGCACTTGAGTTGTTCAAGCCATTCGTTGTTCATCAATTAATTGAGCGAGGACTAGCTGCAAACGCTAGATCAGCCAAATTCATGATTGAAGAGAGAGATAAGGCTGAGGATGTTTGGAATATTTTAGAAGAGGTTATTCAAGGACATCCTGTTCTTTTGAACCGAGCTCCAACTCTTCACAAGCAGTCTATCCAGGCTTACTTCCCAGTACTTGTAGAAGGAGATGCGCTTCGTATCCATCCATTGATCGTAGAAGGCTTTAACGCTGACTTCGACGGTGACCAGATGGCGATCCATATTCCACTTACAGAAGAGGCAATCAAAGAGGCAATTGCATTGATGATGCCAAACGCAAACATGCTTAAAGCTGCGTCCGGTGAGTTCATCATGAACCCGGGTAAAGATTTAGTGCAATCTGTATACTACTTGTCTACATTCCTTGATCCTAAAGCAACAGATCTTCCATTGTTCACTAGCAAACTTGAAGCAGAAAGAGCATTCCAAAACAATGCAATTGCTCTTCGAAAAATGATCAGGGTTTATATTAACGGAGAAGTTCTAGAGACAAGCGTCGGAAGAATTACGTTCAACCAAATGCTTCCTACTGACTACGACTTTATTAATGGAATCGTTGATAAAAAGGTTTTAAAAAGACTTTCACTTGACATCTTCAAACGATATCCAGTTGAAGAGGTTTCAAACACATTGAATAAAATCAATGATATCGGATTCAAGTATTCAACTACTTCAGGATTCTCTATCGGGTTAACTGATCTTGTATCCATTCCTGATCTTGATGAGAGAATCGATGTTGCTCTAAAAAAGACTGAAGAGATCGAGAATTACTACCGAATGGGTCTTTTGACTCCTAAGGA
>JAYTAQ010000145.1:0-3045 GCA_043737415.1 bacterium | reverse complement strand
GCTTCACGAGTCCAGAATCAATTACATGAATAATTCCCGGTACAGTTAGCGAAGTTTCAGCAATATTTGTAGCAATGACTACTTTTCTCATGCTAGATTGCTTAAAAATCTTTACCTGATCCTCCATCGGAAGATTTGCGTGGACTGTGATTATTTCAAGGCCCATCCGTTCAAATCCAGGCAACGCCATTATTGCTTCCTTGGTTTTCTCGATTTCTCTCTTTCCCGGCATAAAGATTAGGATATCGCCTTTTGATCCTTTAGCTGACTTTACAATCTGCTGAACTTTTTCGGCTGCTGCAATCTCAAATTCCCAAATCTCTTTATCAGAGAATTCAGCTGTGATTGGGAAAAGTCGTCCTGGAACCTCAATAACCCCAAGCGGCTCTTCAGGAATGCCAGTAAAGAACTCAGTGAATTTATCTTTTTCAAGAGTTGCTGAGGTAACAAGTATTTTCAAAGGAGTTACCTGCTGATCTCTTCTTCTCTTCTGTATATCGACTAATAGACCAATTAGAAAGTCGGAATTAATATTCCTCTCATGTGCCTCATCTACCATTACAACAGAGTATTTAAGTAGCAATGGATCAAGCTGTGCCTCTCGAAGTAGAATGCCATCAGTTAAAAATATCAATTGAGAATCATCAGAAATCACCTCAGTAAAACGTATTTTATATCCTACTGTTTGGCCTAAATCATCGCCGATTAACTCGGAAACATATTTAGCAACTGAGGTAGCAGCAAGCCTTCGAGGCTCCGTTACAGCTATTTTACCACTCTTTAGATCCTGGATTTTGCTTAATGATTTAAGAAGCATTATAGGAATTTGAGTTGTTTTTCCCGACCCCGTCTCACCGATAATAATCATATTCGATGATGTCTCAAATTTAGAAACTATCTCCTCTTCATATTGGGCGATAGGAAGGGCACTATTAATTACAATTTTAGAAAAATCCACTTAAATGTTTGGTTAAAATTATTAACATTATTATACAGTTTGTGAAGAAAAAGTCCTCCAAAGTACTGCAAATTTAATTAAATCCTGACACTGGTTGGGGGTTGTCAGGATACTTCTCGACAACAATGTTATTCTCCTTAATAAACTCCAAGATCTGTTCGTACATCTTCCAGCCTGGTAAAACATTTTTAGATATAAAAAACCTATCTGATTTGCCATTTAATAAATCCTCAAACATGTTTGTATGATCAAGTTTTCTGTCTTTTTTAATATCAAAAGTTAATTTTTTGCCTTTTGATGAATATGTTAATATCTTTGAAGGATCTATTTCCCAGTTAATTACTGATCCGTCATCAAAATCCATTGTAATGACAGTACTTTTTTGACCAAGACTTTTACCTGACTCAAGGATCATTGAGATAGAATTTGAACATTCAATTCTAAAGTATGTCTCAATCGATGATTGAGTATTTCCTACATCTTTCTGGTAAGATTCGTACTGTCCAAGTTTGACGCTGTCGACCGTAATGTCAGGGTGAGTGCTAATGTCATTACTTGTAAATGTAATTAAGGCAAGGTTTAAAAGAGAATACAAATGAGCTGGAAGCATGTCTTTTATAGCTCCATTAGCATCGTAATAACCTCCTCTGCCTTTTGCATCCACCTCTTCTAGTGCCTGTACACGTATTTTTGTTAGTTTCTTGTCATTTACTTCTTGTAAAGCCTGAAGAACCTCAACATTAAGATATGATGCATTTTTGAATAAGTAATGGTCGCAATAATGAATATTTTTTTTCAATCTACACTCATCTACTTTTTGAAGAATTAGCTTCGCTTCTGAAAAATTTTGTCCAAAAGGCTTTTCGATAATTATATTTAGGTTATAAGCATTATAAGGGCAGAAAGTTTGTAAAAGCTGAAGGAAAACTACCGGAGGTGTTGATATGTAAACTACCAATCTCTCATCTTTTTTGAGTCCTTGGAATAGACTCGCAATAAAAGTACTGTCAGAGTACTCTCCCTGAACAAACATTATATTAGCAAGATTGTGTTTAGCATTTGAGGAGTGCTTGTTAAGAATGTCCTCTATTTCTAATAGATCAGGCTGGCTTCTAGAATATCCTATCAATTCAACGGTCACTTTATCCTTATTTAACTCAGTAAATTGAGCGAGTCCAGGAAGAATCTTTCTTTTCGCAAGATCTCCAGTAATTCCGATCAGTAAAAATTTCCATTGTTGCATAACGTAGAGATAATATCATATTCATACAAAGAGACGGAAGAGATCTCCAGAAAAATTAGTTTGATTAATTTACTAACTCCTCTATAATTTGTTACTACTTATATCTTAAATTTAAAATATAAATCATGAAAATTCGAAAGGCAGTTATCCCTGCAGCTGGATTCGGTACCCGTTTTTTACCAATGACTAAGGCATCTCCAAAGGAAATGCTTCCAATTGTTGATAAACCCACTATTCAATATATTGTAGAAGAACTTGTTGACGCAGGAATTGAAGATATTATTTTTGTAACCGGATATCACAAGCGATCCATTGAAGATCATTTTGATACTCCAAATAAAGAGCTTCTTGAAAATCTAAGACAGGGTGGCGAAAAGAAACTCCGTTTAATTGAGCAAGTAGAGCAGCTAGGAAATATGGCTAACTTTATTTACGTTCGCCAAAAAGGCCGGTATGGCAATGCAACTCCTATTATGAATGTTCGTCATATTATTGGTGATGAACCATTTATTTATAAATGGGCAGATGATTTAATGGTGAGTGAACCAGGAGCGATAAAGCAACTTATTCAGGCCTATGAAAAGTATGGATCCACAATCCTAGCATGCAAGAAAGCAGATGATGATGCTTGGTACAATCAGTGGGCATTTGCTTCGGGCGAAAGAATTGATGACGGAGTAATTGACCTTTCTGACCTGGTTGAAAAACCTGGTAAAGAAAATGCAGGTTCCGATCTTGGAACTATGTTCGGAATGGTTTTAACTCCTGAAATCTTCCCTTACCTTGAACAAGCCTTTGCTGAGATTGAAGAAGGGGTTGAAGTTAACTATGCTGATGGAATTCG
>JAYTAQ010000144.1:0-3084 GCA_043737415.1 bacterium | reverse complement strand
AAAGGCCAAAACAAGGAGAGGAACCTCCAAAAGAACCACAAGCTGCGGAAGCTCAAGCTGCAGAAGCCTCAGGTGCGGCCGCAAATGGTAGCAAAGTGGGAGGCGTAATTAAGGGGGGGCCAGGTAAACTGCTTGGAGTCATACGTGCTCCAGTTGCAACAATTGGAGGAGTAGGAATTAGTTTAGCGGCAGTAATTCTTGTTATATTAATTATTGTATTAGTTATTTTGATTGTAATGCTTGCCATACCATCGGCATCAATTGGCACAATCTCAACTCAAAATACAAGAGGAAAGTCAGCTGCTTTCTTTGAATTCTTTGGGGCATCGGGAGGCGAGGGTACAAATAAATTGAACGAATTATGGAGAGATACCATAACTTATGCAGATAAAAATCTACAAACGGTTAATCAGGTCCGAACTCAATTTGGTTTTAAATTAAAATCTTTAGAGGAAATAAATAAATCTTTTGGCGGTGGAACTGCAGAGTATAATGTAGAGGTTTCTCAGATAAATCTAACTTTAAATCTAACTGTACCAGCAGGTTTCGAGGGAGAAGTTGGAGTAGGAGAGTTTAGCAGTAGCTTTGGAGGATTGTTCAATGCATTAAATACTAATCCAACGCCTCCAAACTTAACTGTCTCAGGTGGAAATGAACAAGATGGTTTAATTATTAACTTTAATCCATCGATTTGTGATGGTCTACGCTGTACTTATCAACAAGATTATTACCTCATAACGAGATCCTCTTACACCAAGCCAATACCTCCCGAAGCATTTGGCAGTGGATCAGGAGTATTTACAGCTGTTTTCGGAGGTACAGTTGATGTAAAAATAAAGAGATCAGGTCAGCCAGATGAATCCTCAACAATTCCGATTTATCCTCCTGTAACAGTCTGTATCGACATCAGAAGTGGAACTACTCGTGAATGTGGCAGCCCTGTAGGAGATGGTAACGCAACTGCTTCAACCACTGATTCCGGCAGCGGAGTAGTAGTCGGACAGACTGGCGGTGTTGCTGATGGTTTTGCCTGCCCATTCGATCAAGATGCTTCAAAAGGTATACTTTTGAGATGTACCAATGGTTTCAGTACCTCCCATCTTGCCCTTGATCTTCAGGTTCGTGACGGCAATGGTTCCGGTACAAATAAATATGATACGGCTGTGAGATCTCCTGTTGCTGGAGTTATTTCAGAGAGCGGAAGAGGAAATTCCTCATCGTGTGGAAATACGTTACTATTATCAACGCCATCAGGAGCAACATACGTCATAGCCCATTTAAATCTTCTACCCTCGCTAGCACAGGATTTATTGGCGGGAATAACACCAACTGTTACTCAAAGTCAGGTTTTAGGATCTTATTTCGTTCCAGCTAGTTATAATCCTAATCTTTCCTATGAGAATAAATTTCTAACAGGTAATTCAGCTGGACAGCTATGCTGGACTGGACCTCATATTCATATTGAGTATAAACCTCAGGCATTGGATCTTGGCAGCGCTGAGATAAAAACAAAAGTAGAGGCAGCTTGTACTCTTCCAGGTAAAACTATTTTAAAGGATCCACTTTGCCAATAATGAAAAAACTACTTAAAAAATACGGAACATTAACACTACTGTTTTTAGTGTTAATTGCATTAATAACTACCTTCGTAGTTGCAAGAAGAACCATCTGGAAGCCCAAGGTAACAAAAAATTATCAAAGATTTTATCTCGACAATCAACAAACCCAATACACAATAAATAAGGACTTTTTCATGTCCTCAGAACTAAGTGTAACTCCCAAAGCACAAAATCTTGTACTAAAATCTGATTATACATTCCAATTAAGCAAGATTACTGATGTTGCGACAAAACTAGGCCTTGGAAAACTAAGCTCAAACGATATCCGAAAGATCTCATTATGGTCGACTGATCCATTTAACGATAAGAAATATATAAAGCTTGATCAAATAAACGGAAAGCTGGATATCCGCTATAGTACTGGCATTACAACTGAAAAAATCGATCCTGATAAAATATTTGATTACGTTAATGATTTCCTTGGTATTAGCCCTATGCAGTCGTCAATAATCAGGCAAACAAAATCAGCTAATTTGAACATAATCTCATTCAAAACCACTTACGATGGCAAAACCATTTTCGGCCCCCCAACATCTGATGCCAGCATGACGGTTACAACAACTGATGGGCTTATTACAGGAGTAGAAACATATCTTTTAATGCCAGAATATAAGGAGAAAGGTGAGTTAAAACCGATTACTAAAATTAGTCAATCAAACCTTGCGTCTACGAACTACTCTATTGAAGTACTTCCTGACAGAATAACCAGCACTGGACCTTTAGGCTCAGAAATCGCTTCTGTTCCTCAATTTGATATTAATGTAAAAAGCCAAAAAGATATTTATTATTATTATTTTGATCAAATCGAAAATACTTCATTTCTTCTGCCGGCTATACAGTTAGAGGGTAACTACATTGATCGCAAAAATAACTCAGGAAGTTTTATTCTGGTAGTAATAAATCAGCAGTACGATCCTGCTGTAAAGTAAATTCTTCCATTGCCAATTTACCCCTGATAATCGATAATTGGCTATGACTCCGGCAATGCAGCAATTCCACGACATAAAGCAGGAGTACCCTGATCATATCGTGTTGTTTCGAATGGGAGACTTCTTCGAAACTTTTTATGAGGATGCAAAAAAAGCTTCACAAATCCTGGGAATTACCCTTACAGCTCGTGACAAAGAGCGAAAAGTCCCAATGGCAGGCATTCCTTTCCATGCACTTGATACCTACCTTGCAAAATTAGTTGATGCAAATCAAAAAGTAGTAATTGTTGAGCAGCTTGAGATTCCTAGCGAAGCTAAAGGAGTAGTAAAGCGAGGAATAGTAAAAATCGTGACTCCAGGAACCAATACCCTTGAAAACCAATCAAAAAACAGTAATTATTTAGCTGCACTTTCCTTGGAATCTAGTGGCTACAATATCTCTTTTATCGATCTAATTGAGGGTTTAATTTATTCAGTGGAATTTAAAGACCAAAAAGACTTTCAGAACAATATCTTAATACTAACGCCAAAAGAGA
>JAYTAQ010000143.1:0-3122 GCA_043737415.1 bacterium | reverse complement strand
CTCCAGAGCTTTTGATTTCATTTAGTTTGGTTACAAAATCTTCTTTAAAAGATCCTACTTTCAAACTCATTTTTGGAATCTTTGAATTAAATTGTTCGCGAAGTGGTATCTCAGTAACAGTTGAATCATTTAAGTTTAATTCTTCAGCAACTTGAGGCATTTCAGCTGACTCATTTTGATAATCTATAAACAAAGATGGATAGACTGAAACTGATTGCTCCAACACATAATTTTCAACCTCTGAATCATGTTCATCAAGATTATCAGAAAAAGATACAGCCAGAATATCTCCTAGTTCAACATTAGTACTACCATTAAATTGAAGTTTTTTTTGTGAATTTACCAAGATTGACTCTGAAGCCCTGTAGATTCTTAGATTCAGTCCGCCATCAACCCATACGTAAACAATTTTATCCTTAAAAGCCACAATACAAATGCTTAAATCCACATCATCTACTACTTCCTTAGCTTTTAGCATATGGTTAGCAAGGAAGTCTCCCGACTGAAATATTGAAGCTTTCATTCGATCCAGAATTGGAAGATCAATAGTGTTGAATCGCTGTTTACACTGCCTTAAACCCTCGCCTAAATATCCCTCAAGATCACCGATATTTGATCCGTAAAGACT
The DNA here is from genome assembly GCA_043737415.1 of bacterium. GTDB lineage: Bacteria > Patescibacteriota > Dojkabacteria > JAOAGR01 > JAOAGR01 > JAYTAQ01. Next base: position 2,494 of record JAYTAQ010000143.1, on the reverse strand, counting down.
CCCTATTACATAGACATGATAATCATCATTTGAGTCAAATTTAATAAAATTAAATGAGGTATGCTCAGGAACTCCGTTTGAGTAGAAAAACGGCAGTATTTGATTTTCTACTTTTTTTGCAAACATTTATCTTGGGTCAATATTTAGTAATCGATATACTTGTTTCAATTTACAATATTACCAAAGCTACTACAAATATTAAAATTTGAACGATCAAATAAATGTACGAAACTACTTTCATAATTGGATCGGCGTTTGTTTTCACTTTGTCCTGGAGAATGCCGATTTGCCGTACTTGTAGGATTGAATAAATTATTAAAATACCGAATAGTACCATGAAAACAATAAACAACCCCAAGCTAGTTGCCGAGCTCAAGGTTAAGTTTCCAAGCGATTCAAGTAAGTTTATTTCGTTAGTCATTTTCTCTTTTACGCTTCCTTCTCTCTTCCACAACTACATCCATAATGAAATCACGGACTTTGTATGATTTTGGAACATTATTTAAATTAAACACTGTCACTCCCGATGCCGTAAAAACCTCTATATTTCCCATATTAAATATCGATTGGATAATGCCTGCTTGAGTATCTTTAACGTCTTCTATATCTGTAATTGAAGTCTCCTCAGCTCTAACAAAGAAAATACCTAAAAAATCGATATCCATCAACCTATTAGTCGTTAAAACATTGATGTTATAAAACCATTTAAAAAATAGATTAAAATAACCCCTAAGCATATAACTAAGCCATAAAAGGATGAATACTCTCCAATACTTAGATCCAAAAAATTCCCCAACATTTATAGTGTTATTTAAAATCAATTTATTAAATAGATTAAAAAAATACTGAATCATGAAAGGGACAAAAAGAGCTATTGAATAAAACAATAGATCAAACAAAAGCGTAATCCTGTGCTCTCTGATAAAAAGAAGTATACGCTCATTATTATTCTGCCCTTGTATAGAAATATTACACGGGAATGATGCTAAAGATGTTAACGGATTTACTTTTTTGTACAAAGCCTGAGGAAGATTAACAGTACTCGTCTTTTGTTCTTGGTATGGTTCCACAGTTGTTGATAAATTATATACTTGTTTGACCTAAGTTCAAAGACTCCTTATTATTTCTGGTAAAATGCGAACTCAGTGCTGTAAACATAGTCATTAAATGGAGTTACAGCGTTAAAGATTGCTCTAAAATCCCAACCTGTTAATGTCTTTGTTCCACTCTGCCCAACAAGAGTCACTCGTGAGGCTCTATTTGATATATCCTTTTTTATATCGATTCTTATAACCTTACCAACATTCAAACTAGTACTTTTTGAAAAAATCTCCGTTAATTGATCCAAACTATAGCCATTGGTTCTCCATTGCCAATTGTAAGTTTTAATCGAACTAGGACAATTACAGCCCTGAACATAATACGGATTGGCTGACTGATAATCTTTGGCAGCATATGCGTCATCGTTAACAGGCTTTAGATATGGTTTATCACATGCGGTTGATGTCAATGGAGGGATAGAATTAGTATCACCACAGCTCCAGGCTGAGCTTACTGATGTGCTATAACCTCTATGACTGGCTGAATAATAGGCCACAATAGGTTTATTATCATATAGAATGACCTTTCCTTTAGTTTGCTGAACAAAAGCGGACTTACCCATTCCACTTGGATCAGAAGTTGTAACTCCATTATAAACCTGACATGATGCCGTTCCACAAATCTGACATGCAGTACTTCCACCACAAACCCCCATTACATAGGTCCTCGCAGCTACGACTTGAGCTTTTACAGCCTCAGTTGGCCATGAATTGGGAACTTCACCAATTCCTGACAAGTATTCATCTATAGTTAAGTAACCTCTAAGCTTTGCATCAGGAGGATAACTACCTTCTTTTCCTGAAACTCTGACTTCAGTAGGTTCAGTGTAGTCACCTATTGTTACACCTGTATAATAAAATGTTAGAATTCGATCATAACTCCAGCCTTGATAAGCCATTCCATAAGCTCCCCATTGGGACATCCCAATACCATGGCCTTCAATCAAATCTCTTCCCCTGCCAAGAAAATAATACTGCCCTTCAGCAATTGGTGTCTGATTAGTTTGTTTGCTTGCATTCATTTTAGTGATTTCAGCATCCAATAACTGTTTTTGCTTTGCTGATAAACCTTGAAGCTGTGAATTCAAGGCATTTGACTGAGCTACAAATGTACCTTTTGTCTTATTTGCATCAGCCAGAGCCTTATTCTGAGTATTAAGTGCAGTTTGAACTGATTGTATTTGAGTTGTAACAGACGCCTTCGAGTCAATAATATTTTTTTTATCATTTTCGATTCCAATTTTAGCAGAGGTAACTGTATTAATCTTATCTTGAAAATCTTTAATCTCATTTCTGAAAAGCTCAATAGCTGCGTTAGATAAAGCAACATCATTAAAATATTCCTTTGCACTTTTCTCACTTGCAAACATCATATCAGGCTGCAAGTATGAAAG
>JAYTAQ010000142.1:0-3189 GCA_043737415.1 bacterium | reverse complement strand
TTATTCTGAGTTTTTTCTTTTAATTCTGAAGCTTTATCTGTGATTTTATCCTTTAACTCACCAGATTTTGCCTCTTCTTTTACTTGGTTAAACTTATCCACAGTATTATCTTTTAACTCTCCTGCTTTATTGATAAATGCATCTTTCTTTTCTTGAACTTCAGGTCTATTAGCAACTTCCTTGGTTTTGTCTATAATTTCATTAGTTTTTTCCTGCATAGTCGATTTCATTTCTGATGCTTTATCTTTAGCAGTTTCAATCGCTGATTTAGCTTTTTCTTTACCTTTATTTACAATACCATCTAAACCTTGTTCTGAGCCTTGTTCTTCAACTATTACTTCTACATAGCTCTTAACTATCGTTGCATGTTCACCAACAGTAATAATATCATTAATTTTAAATCTTTTTTTCCCAGACTTTACATTTTGTAAAAGTCCTTGTGAGACTTCAAATTCTTGAACATCTCCAGAAACGGAGTCAAAATATATGTCTGAAATAGAACCTAATTGAGTACCATCTTCAGTAATAACATTAGTTTTTGTTAAATAGTGATCTTGATCAGCTATGTTTGCAACTTTTCCTTTAACGTCAGAGGCTTTTTTTAATTGCATCGGAAGAATCAATTATAACTGCATCCTGTCCAATGTTTTTTATCTCCTCCATAAGAAGTACTTTTGCATCGGAAAACCAGCCTCCGTTACTAATTAAAAGAGCTCTAACACGATTTTGTTTAGGGTCATAGATGATGTCTTTAACATTATCTATTTCCTTCCCATCATTAATAGTGATGATTTTTAAGTTTATTACGTTTTGTCCTTTGATAGTCATGATTTTTTGTGTTTTTTGATTTTAATAAATTTATATTTTTTCTATTGAAGTTTTAATGAATGCTGAATTTCTTTTACGCAAAAAATAAATTATTGCAAGAATTAAGAAAATAGCTAGTATTGCTATTGGAACAGCAATTTTGGCTGTATTTTTAACAGTACTAGGAGTTACACTGATTGATAAAACCTCTCCATCAGTAGTTTGAGAAACTGAAACTAAATCGTTAACTTTAATATTCTCAAAAGTAGCATTTAGAGCATTACGTTTAATTTGTATGGAGTTTGGGACTGTAATTTGTTTAGTTTCATCACTAGTCTTCACCGATAAAGTTCGATTTTCGATTTTTATGACTTCGCCTGAAAAATTTTGACTCTGTACATTTTGAACTCCAGTTACCTGAGCATTTGCTTTCGCAAAATTAATTGTTATAACTCCAAGCACTAAAATCATAGTAAATATTTTAATTATTTTATTTAATTTCTTTGTCATGTTTATAAGTTTTGCATCAATTAAATTTGCTTTTATTACGTGTCGATTAATTACAAAAAATTAATACATGAATGATTACACCCAAAATCAAGTATAATATTGTAAATGGAAATCACTTCTCTACTCTTAAAACACAACAGAGTTCAAGTATTTGTTGATGAACAATATTCATTTAGTTGTACTCCAAATTTTGTTGTAAAGAACCTGCTTTTTTCAGGACGTAAGGTCGATAATAACGAATTGGCAACATTAATAGTAAATGCTCAATTTGGAATTGTTGAATACAAATTGGTGGAATATGCGGCTCGCGGATCGTATTCCAAAAGAGAGCTTGAGCGCAAAGTAAATAATTATTCTCAAAAGAAATTCGAGTTTGTCCTCGACCAGCAGGATATGGAAAAAGCTTTTCAAAAGCTTGAAGCAGCGCTGCTTTATAATAGCCAATCGATAATAAAAAGTTGGATTAATCTTTATATCTCAAGGTCTAAAAGCAAGAATTATATTCGTTCAAAACTTATACAAAAAGGTTTTGATAAGCAGGAAGTTGATGAAATATTGAATACTTCTAGTACTCAGAAGTTTGATGAGAACTTGAAAACGCTTATAGAGAAAAAGATTGAAACTCTCCGCCCCAAAGCCAAAAACGAATACGATTTAAAGCAAAAACTAATTAAATTCGCATTGGGAAAAGGTTTTGGGTATAAGGAAGTTAAAGAATTATTGGCGGAGATGCTCTAATGTGCCTACATTCTAGACTCAAGTGCGACAGCGTTAAATAAATCCAACGAGTAGGCTTCGTTAGGAGTCTTGTATTGTAACCTTTTCCTTGGTCTGTTGTTAAGCTCTTCCGCTATATCATTTAAATCTTCTTGGGTTAGTTCATCTATGTTTTTTCTTTTAGGCAAATAACCTCTCAAAAGCATGTTTGCATTCTCGTTTGCTCCTCTTTGCCAAGAAGAGTATGGATCACAAAAATATATATCTACTTTTGACTGTCTATTGATCTCTTGATGCTCCATAAATTCTGTTCCGTTATCCAGTGTTAAAGTACTTGCCTTATAAAATGTTTTTAATCCATTAATAATTGCTTCTTTAGTTTCCCCGGCTGTCTTTCTTTCCAACTTGGTAAATTTAACGATACCTGTTTTAAGTTCATTTAAAGTGTTTATGGCTTTTTTATTTGGATAGATCACAGAATCTCCCTCAAAGTGACCAAACTCACTTCTAGACAGAACTTCCTCTGGTCTTTGGTGTATGGATACCTTATTTGCTATCTTTTCTGTTTGAGCTCTTCTTCCGTGTTGTTTGGTTCTCTTCTTTTTACCTCTACGTAAATACTGATAGAGTCTTTCTTCTCTATTAGGAGGATATGTGTAAATAAAATTATAAATCGTTTCTACACAAGGACAAGAGAGCTTATCGACTTCTGTTAGTCTTCCATATATTTGCTCTGGAGACCAACCTTTCTTTACGTGGGAGATGATTAAATCCTTAATATCATAGAAAATTATCTTTCCAGGATATTTACATCTAGACCTGCTGGCGTCATAAACAAGTTGAGCCAGGTCAGCTGTATATTTATCTTTAGGACAACGTTTTATCTCTCTGCAAATAGTTGATTTATCCCTTCCCAGTATCTTTGCTATTTCTTTGAGGTTATAATTCTTTATCAGTAAGGTTTCTACAACCTTTCTGTCGGCAACAGTTAGTTGTTTGTAATGGTTCACAAATTATTATAACTTCTGACTGTTGCACTTAGAGTTAGAACTTAGAGCAATTTGTATACATTAATTACTATTATCTACTTGTCGCGCCGATACTATTAGTCTTTCGGCTCCAATTCCCGGAGGCCAGCATGTCATCATAGTTAAT
>JAYTAQ010000141.1:0-7865 GCA_043737415.1 bacterium | reverse complement strand
TAAAGAAAAGAAGAATGAGAATTAAATTACCAATTAAAATTAGTTCAGCTCTATTCTCTATTTCGATATTTATTTGCAGCTTTGCGGGTACAGCTGTCGCCGAGGAAGCTCCAAGCCAATCTTTTGGTGAAGTACAAAATCTTTCAATAACAGGGGAGGTAAAAGAAGGTGACATTATCGTACTTTCAGGAACAAAACTAGACATCAGTACCAACCCTTATCAAAATATTATTGTAGGAGTTATGAGCCCAAAACCTGATTACTCAGCCAAACCCGGCACTGATCTCTCCAGCTCCGGCAGTGGAAACACTAAATATCCGGTAATTTCGTCTGGAGTAGCCCTAACAAATATATCACTTAAAAACGGTGAAATTAAAAAAGGTGACTTTATCACTACTTCCTCAGATAAAGGTATTGGAATGAAAGCAATTAAATCCGGCTACGTGCTTGGAACTGCTATGGAAGATTATAAATCCGCCAATAAAGACGAGAAAAAATTAATAAAAGTAGCTCTAAATATTCATTATTACAACGCCGGAGCATCAGTAAAAACCAGTATCACAGATATCTTTAAGTTAGCAGCTCTTGCTTCTTACGAGCAGCCAAAGCTAGCTTTAAAATACTTAGCATCAACATTGGTAGTTTTGGTTACTATTATATTCAGTTTTATATCTGTAGGTAAGATAGCCAGACTTGGAATTATAGCACTAGGACGCAATCCAATGGCTAGTAAGAAAATCTACAAAGGGATTTTTGTAAACGCACTAAGCTCGCTTGCGATCATTCTGAGTGGACTCATCGCAGCCTACTTTATGATTAAAGTTTAAGACTGATATTTTCGTTATTGCAAAACAAATTTCACTTCCTTATGATGACTTGGGGTTATTTTTATCACTCGATCTTATATTATGGATATCATTATTTTATCAATTTATTTCGTATTATTTATTCTAGTCTCGACTTTTGCTATCTATCTTTACAAAAGGGAAAGATCTCTTGGAGTAAGAGAAGCAGAACTACTTAATGACGCTCAAGCAGTATTAAATAAATCAAATTACAAAGCCCAGCAAATCATTGAAGGAGCCTCATCAAAAGCAAAAGAGATACTTGAGAAGACTAAAATATTTAAAGAAAATATTGAGGATTACACTACCGAATCAGTTCATGAGTCAGCTAAAAACTACATTGTTGAACTTGAAAAAGTATCTGATGATGTAGTCAAATCTTATGGTGAGCTTTTTGACGATCTAAAAAATAAATACGTAGAAGACGAGAAGATCGCTATAAATAAGCTTGAAACAGCCGCAATGGAGCAAATCCAGGAATTCGGCAAAAAAATTCAGGAGCAAAATGCGAATTACGAGCAAACTTTGGTTAAACTAGCTGATCAAGAGCGGATTGCCGTAGAATCAATAGAATTAAAAGCGTCAAAGAGCGTGGAGGATTTCAACAAAGCAATTGATCAAAAAACTTCCACTTATCAAAAATATCTTGAGGAAGTTATTGAAGGTGAAAAAGCTACCATTGAAAAGATGGACCTTGTAGCCAAAAAACAGGTTGATGACTTGAATACAGCAATTGTACAAAAGATTGTAGATTATCAGACTTATCTTCAGAAATTTCTTGAGGATGAAAAAGGCGCAGTTTCAAAAATAGAGGAAGTTGCTATGCAGGGCATCATCGAAATGAACCAGAAAGTAACAGAGAAAACACTTAGTCTTCAGGAGTCTCTTGAAAAACAGGTTAATGAGGAGTTTGCATTAGCACGTGTAGATATCCAAAAATATAGAGAGGAAGAGAAAGTCAAAATCCAGCAAACAGTTGGTAAGATGGTAAATAAAATGGCAAGTGAGCTTCTCGGGAAAACCATCAAACCGGAAGATCAGGAGAAATTATTAATTGAGGCTTTGGAACAAGCTAAATCAGAAGGTTTATTTAACATATGAACGTAGAAAAATTATATACTGAGCTTTTTACTGAAATACATACAGTTACTGAAGGTTGGGATTTAATGCATCAAATAGATAGTTTGATCGAGTCACTTTTTAATACAAAGATGACTTTTACTGAAAAAATCGATCTTTACCTTGAGTTTAGTATCAAAGGAAATATTCTACTCCTTCTTGAAAAATCCGGAGTCGATTCAAACGACGCAAAAGCTGTAGAGAAATTTTTAAACGAATTAAAAGTAAAAATCAAAGCAATACCTACTTTCCAGATTCATATTGCTTACGACCCGAATATGACTACAATCAAGCACTTGGCTGAATGGATCTACTTTAACCTTCATCAAAATGTTTTAATTGATGTCAAGGTTGATCCTACTCTAATTGCTGGTGGCATCATCGGATTTAACGGTAAAATGAGTGATCTATCCTTAAAGAAAAAGATAGAACAAAAATATGGTGATAATGTACTTAAAACCGCTGGTCAAAGTGCGGCAATAGTTGAGATGCAGGATAGGCCTTAAATTTAGAAAAAATACAATGTTAGAATACGGAAAATATTTAGAAGAAATTGGTGAATTTGGAGTAGCAATCGAAGTTCGTCATCCAATCGTAGCTGTCTCAGGACTTCCCCACGCAAAGCCTCATGAGGTCGTAGTATTTGAGACTGGTCAGATTGGCGAAGTTTTCCTTATAGATAAAAACGCTCTTCAAATCCTTGTTTTTTCTGCAGAACCGGTAAAATCGGGTACCCAGGTCGTTCGAACCGATACTTATCTTTCTGTTCCAGTCGGCGAGGAACTTCTTGGAACGATTATCGATCCGCTTGGATATCCAATTTCGAACCAAGAGAATTTTGTTAAACCCAAAGAAAGCCATGAAACAGATCGGGAAGTTCATAAACTAGCTACTAGATCCCGTATCACAGAGCCACTACTTACTGGAGTAACATTAGTGGACATGATGGTACCTCTTGGTAAAGGCCAACGAGAGCTAGTAATCGGAGATAGAAAGACTGGTAAAAGCTCTTTCCTGCTCTCAACAATTAAGACACAGGTTAAAGCGGGCACTATCGCTATTTACGCAGGAATAGCCAGAAAAAAGAATGATTTAAAAATTCTCCATGAGTATTTTGTTAGAGAAGGCATTGCAGACAAAGTGATTATGGTGGTGACTGGAGCTCATGATTCACCAAGTATGATCTACCTCACTCCCTACTCCGCTATGACTATTGCAGAGTACTTTCGCGATAAGGGTCAGGATGTTTTGATAGTTATGGATGACCTTTCATCCCACGCAAGATTTTATAGAGAAATTTCACTACTGGCAAAGAGATTTCCAGGTCGAGAATCTTATCCAGGAGACATCTTCTTTATCCATGCAAAACTTGTAGAGCGGGCGGGATGTTTTATCCTAAATGCTGAAACAGGTCAAAGAGCTTCAATTACAGCTATACCGGTTGTAGAGATCGTAGAGAGTGACCTTGCAGGATACATATCTACAAATATCATGGGTATGACAGACGGTCACATTTTCTTCGATACAGCTTCATATAATGAGGGAAAGCGCCCAGCTATAAATATCCCCCTTTCAGTAACTCGTGTAGGTAAACAGACCCAAACTAAGTTAAAGCGTGATATAAACGGTAAACTGTCAGCCTTTCTTGCAGTTTATGCCAAAACTGAGGCTTATTCCCACTTTGGGGCAGAGTTGTCTGACGCTGTTAAAGCTCAATTGAGTAGAGGTAAAAACGTGTTCTATTTTTTTGATCAACCATATAATTTAGTCACACCTGTTCCGATTCAGCTACTCCTTTTCGCTTTGATCTGGTCAGATTATCTCAACGGTAAAACAAAGGATGAGATTCATCTCCTCCGTATACAAATGATTGACGCCTATAATGGTAGTCCAGAGACGAAGGCCCTCTTTGATAAGCTTATTGAATTTGAAAAGGTTGATCCATTTGTAACAAACGTGACGAATAATTTAACTCAAATCATGTCTGCATGCAAAATCGAAAAGCAATAGGTGAAGAGATAGAGCTTGTTAACACGCTAAAGGTTATTTCTCAGGCTTACGAAGAGATTTCTGTAATGAGAATGCAGAAAATCCGTGATTCGGTACTTAAGGCTCGGGATTATTTAATTAAGCTTTCGAGTGTTTTTTATGACGTTAAACAATCTCATAGGCGGTTTATAAACTTCCTTGAAAAAGAAGTCGAGGATCTATCTCCTTATGACATTCTCCCAAGAAATGGAAAAACAGTTACTGTTCTGCTTTCTGCAAATGAGAAAATGAATGGAGAAATACTTTCAAAGGTCTTCCGCGCCTTTGCTGAGCATGTAAAAACCAAAGCCATGGAGAGCGATATTATTCTTATAGGTAAAATCGGAAAAGAGCTTTATGCAACAGTGTCAGGTTTGCCAAAAGATTATACATACATCCAAGTCCCTGATGAGAAAGTTCAATTAAATGATGTGAAAGTGTTGATCAGTAAACTTATTCAATATCAAGAGATTAATGTATTTTACGGCAAATTTCATAGCGTAGTTACTCAGGATGCAGTAATTGCGAATATTACTGGAGACAAGCCTTATGACGATATTGATCTTGCAGCAAAACCCGAAGGCCAAAATGAAGAGGATAGAAAATTTTTGTACGAGCCATCACTGGAAGAACTTTACAGTTTTTTTGAGACACAATTTTTCTCTTCTCTTTTTAAACAAACAATAGACGAGTCACATCTTTCTAGATACGCATCTCGAATTAAGGCCATGGAAGAGGCTTTAGTAAACATTGAAGCTAAATCTAAAAAACTTTATAGTGAAGAGAGAAAATCCAAGAAAGCTACACAGAATAAGAAACAAAATGATTCGATAGCTGGAATGGGCGCCTGGTGAGGCGACAGTACTGACGATGCTTTGAGATACAGTGGAAAATAAAAAAAGGGGTTAAGAGAATATGGACAATTCAGGAAAAGTAATAAGTATTAAAGGACAAATCGTTGAAGTTGAATTTGAGGGCGAAGCTCCAGCGATTCACGATGTTTTAGTTTATGAAAAAGATGAAAATGTTCGTCTCGAAGTCTACTCTTCTGCAACACCTACATCCTACTTCTGCTTTTCAATGGGTAATCCAAAGCTTCTTCACAGAGGATCAGTTATGTTCAATACCCGTCAATCTCTTCAAATCCCAGTAGGTGATGAAATTTTGGGGCGTGTAATGGACATTCTTGGCCAACCGCTTGATGATAAAGGTGAATTAATAGCAAAGACTAAGCGAGAAATCTTTGGTACTGAGGTAGCTTTTGATGAATTGATCCCCCCAACAAGCATTCTAGAAACAGGTCTAAAAGTTTTAGACTTTTTTGCCCCAATTCTAATGGGAGGTAAAGTTGGGCTATTCGGAGGCGCAGGTGTAGGAAAGACTGTATTGTTAACAGAAATTATTCACAATGTAGTCAGCCAGCAGCAGGGAAAGGCAATTTCAGTATTCGCAGGAGTCGGAGAGCGTGCCCGTGAAGGACAGGAGCTGTATCTCGACTTGAAAGAGAGCGGCGTTATGGACCTTTCAACACTTATATTCGGTCAGATGGGAGAAAACCCAGTAGCTCGTTTCAGAACAGCTTTCGGAGGAGTAACAGTTGCAGAATATTTCCGTGACGTAATGCACAAAAAGGTGCTTTTCTTTGTAGACAATGTTTTCCGTTTTGCTCAGGCCGGTTATGAGCTTTCTACCTTGATGAATACTATTCCTTCAGAAGGAGGATACCAGTCAACATTAACCTCAGAAATGGCTGCATTTCACGAACGGCTAGTTTCTCACAAAGATGGTTCAATCACTACTTTCGAGACTGTTTATGTTCCTTCTGACGACATCACAGACAACGCTGTACAGGCAATTTTTCCTTACCTTGACTCAAATATAGTACTATCACGTGCGATCTATCAAGAAGGTAGATTCCCTGCTATCGATTTATTGTCATCACAGTCATCGGGTTTGAATGTAGAGTTTGTTGGCCAGAAACATTATGACACATTGATTGAAACACAAAATCTGTTGAAAAAAGCAGTTTCCCTTGAACGTATCGTATCCCTGGTTGGAGAGTCCGAGCTGTCAGCAAGTGATCAATTAATTTATAAGAGATCAAAGATTATTAAAAACTACATGACTCAGCCAATGTTCGTGGTCGAGCTACAGACCGGTAAACCTGGTCAGTACGTCAAGATCGCTGACACAGTAGATGACGCTCGGGCAATTCTTGATGGCCAATATGATGCTTATGAACCGGAGAAGTTCCTTTACATTGGTACATTAAAGAACGGCATGCCCGCAACTTCTTAATTATTAACTTATGGCTGATACTGAAGCGAAAGAGGCTGATTCAATAGTGAAATCAATCAAACCGGCTGAACTCTCCAAGACCGAGTTAACCTTAATTGTACGGTCTAATGAAGCCGTATTATTCGAGGGCAAATGCATATCTATCGCTGCAGAAAATATTTATGGCTATTTTGATATTCTACCTCGACATAAAAACTTTATTACTAACATACATAATAAAATAGTTATACATATTAATGACAAGGAAGAGAAGGAGATCGCAGTCGATAGCGGAATCTTGAGGATTTATAATAATGAGGTTGATATCTTTATGGGTATTGAGACAGTGGATATGGAGACGCCGTTGATTACGTAGCATCTATATATTCCCCTCTAGAGATGGGGCTAGGGTATGTTTCTATGACTCATTTTCTCCGAATCTCCATTTTGAAAAAATAAATTTGCTGAGTGAGATAGTGAATCGTATTCATAATCGCTTAAGTGTAACTATCTGAATTACACTCAGCTAAACCGAGCAGAGTATCATTATAATACTCTCATACTATAATTAACCTAATAATCGTGAATTCATCTAAATTACAAATACCTTTAAAACAGGAGCTTAAAGATAAAGCAGAAAAACTTGCTAAAATCCAAGGCTTCACTTAATTACAAGAAGTAGTAAGAGTTTTTTTTAACAAGTTATGTATCCGGCAAGATCAACCCAGCTTTTGAAGCTGAACCTATGAGCCTCGAATGGAGAAAAGACTTTGGGCAATTAAGAGGTGAGATCGTTTTTAATTACTGGTGACATCAGAGTTCTATATACTGAAAGTGAAGAATGTTTTAAATTCTTTGATATGGGTAGCCATAATCAGGATTATTAAGTCATTCAAATACTCTCAGCATGGTCGCCGATCAACAGCAACAATGTAGTCACGAGTCCGGTAGGAAGGTATCTCGAGTATAAGGTTGGATTAACAGGTTATTATTCCAACGCAACTTCTACTCTAAAGGATATTATGATTAGTTATATTCCTTAATTCGAACCTAACTATATTATAAAAGAGCCCCGAAGAGGGGCTCTTCATTTTGGCTTTTCCATACTAGTTCTGAGGTTTTCCACATCCCTTGAAAAAGTTATCCACAATCATACTTTAATCATTTATTGCATCAAACGCCGTTCTGTTCACATTTTTTGAATTGTTCTGTAATTGTTTACAAGCACTGAAGAAAGCTTAATCTTGACACCTATTTTGGAAACCTCTAACTTGGGTAGTATCAAAAAATACAAGAAATATATACAAAGATGAACATACAAAAAAACAAATTTAAGAAGGTTGTCTCAGGGACCTTGGTTTTTGCGTCTATGCTTCTAAGCGTGACTGGTTCAGCAAAAGCTGCCAACATGACTAGTGCTAGCGTATTACTTAGCGGCTCTAGACCATCACAGGCAGCGACTACATATACATTAGGATTTAAACCAGGTACTGGTGGTACTTTAAGATGCACAGAAGTTGTTTACTCTACATCTCCTACACTATTCGGTGCAGGTACAGCTCCAGGCGGACTTAGTACAGGTGCTCCATCAACTCT
>JAYTAQ010000140.1:0-3284 GCA_043737415.1 bacterium | reverse complement strand
TTCCAAATTATTACTAAAAAATATCATTGCATTGGAATATTTTTTTGAGTCCTCTTCAATTAAATTATCAGGGACGTTGGCTAAAGTAGCATTAGGGTTCTCATCTAAATAATTTGATATACCGTAACTAACAGCTGCTTGGGATAAGAGCTGAAAAACGTTTTTTTTATCAGGATCAAGTATCACCTCACCATGAAGTGTATCAGAAGGTTTTGGAGGCTCGAATCCATTAACTCCATCCTTGAACTCATCAGGAATTGACGGCACTTGGGATGTTGCTGTAGGATTAGGTTTGGGTGTCGGTTCTAAGGAGACTAACTTCGGCTTTTCAGGAACGCACCCATTTAAAAAAATTGTACCTACCACAATATATGCCATTAATGTTGGTCCTAACTTTGATACTGGACTAACTGTTCTTAAATCTTCCATCTATATATAATGTATATTCCCATATCTTACAGGCTAATACTACAGGATGTCAAATTAATAGAGATAATACAAACATACTCTTCATTAATCTTTATACTCACAATAATAAATGTTCTGCTGATAATTTTCTATTGCTTGTTTTACATATTGAATAATGTTTTCTGGAACGCTATTAAAATCTCTTCTTAGATCTTCAGTTTTTTTTTATTAAATCTGACATATAAAAAAATTATAATTCTTTCCTTTGAAAATATTTTACCTTAAAAAATTTCGTGGTAAAATATCACGTGAAACTTATTCTCCTCTCAGGAAACCATAAATCTAATATAGAATGGATAGAAAAAGTACATTCTCAGGTTGGGGATTTATTTGACAGTGCAGAAATACTTTATTACCAACATTGGAAATTTGAAGATTCTGATCAGAGTGATATTGATCTGGATTTAGAAATTAAAAACTTGAAGCTAATCATCCCTGAAGATGAAAATTATATCATTTTTGCCAAAAGTGCTGGGTCGCTTCTAACACTTAAAGCGATAAATGAAAATCTTATAAATCCTAAAAAAGTTTTTATAGTTGGTTTTCCTTATAGTTGGGGAAGATTAAAAGGTTATGAATTTGAAAGTTGGCTTGAAAATATCAGTCAACCAATTACATTTATACAAAAGACTAGCGATCCTGCAATTTCTTATAAAGAACTAAAGACTCATTTGAGCAATCATAAAAATCTAAATTATGAATTAATTGAAGTAGAAGGTGATTCTCATTACTATGAAAATATTGAGGAGTTAAAATGTATTATTGCTAAATATGTCATTTGATAATTTCATTTTTATATTAAACAGGTTATAAAAATGTTGTTGTGAATGATGATGGTAAAATTAAATGAAGAGTTATTAAAAAATCTGTCCTCTCACACTATAGTCTGGTTGCAAAAGTGATTCTTCCCGTTCAAATCTGCTGAATCTATAAGCATCAACATCAGTTATTAGATTATTCAAACCTAATCTATATTTTCGTGCTTCAAAATGAGTTAGCTCTATCAATAATGACAGTGCAATTGGTGAAAATACTGCATGACTACCAAATAATGTTCTTACTCTATCATCCATTTCTCCTCCAATTTCGACTCTGACCCCAAATAAATTAATAAACCAACGTCCTAATTGTATGGTGTGTCTAAAATCTCGATCTGGAGCATTTGAGAGAGCTTGCTCGAAAAGTGCTTTTGTTGGATTTGATCCAGTTGAACCAATCGATCTGAATGTGTGATCTGCCAACTCTGTTGGCATTACAGACAATAAAGTAAAAGGCTGGTTATTTCGATTACCATCCTCAACATTACCAAGTGCAAAAACGTAATTGGTTTCAATCATTTATTTTTAGGAGATATATATACAATGTATATTATAACTGTAAACGGAAAAATATGGAATGAAAAATTATAAATATCGAAAGTCCTATAGGCAACCATTACTCATCAATTGTTTTATCTAAATGCTTTATAATAAAATATCAATGACATCTCTTGAATTACTAAAAAAACATTTCGGTTACGATAGATTCAGGCCGCAGCAAGAAGAGATTATTGGCAATGTTATCGATGGCAAAGATACATTTGTACTTATGCCTACTGGAGGTGGTAAATCACTTTGTTTCCAGTTAGGTGCGTTACAGCTTGAAGGTATCACTCTTGTAGTATCACCGCTTATAGCTTTAATGAAAGATCAAGTTGATGCATTGCAGGCAAACGGCATTGAAGCTGAATTTATTAATAGTTCACTCTCCAATGATGAGATAGAGTTTATCCAAAAAAGGCTGAGGAATGGCGCACTCAAAATATTATATATTGCACCGGAAAGGTTAGCGTTAGATTCATTCAAAGAATTTTTAAATACTCTTCCAATATCACTAATCGCTATTGATGAAGCACATTGTATCTCAGAGTGGGGGCATGATTTCCGGCCGGATTATCGCAATTTAAAGGCTTTACGCAGGCAGTTTGCAAAGGTACCAGTAATTGCTCTAACAGCTACTGCTACAAATAAGGTTCGAGAGGATATCGTAAGTCAACTGGGGATGGAGGATGCTAAAGTGTATGTATCGAGCTTTAATCGTCCAAATCTGAGCTACGATGTTATCCCTAAAAAAGACTCTTTTGATAAATTAGTTGAACTGTTGCTTAAATACAAAAACGAGTCAGCAATTATCTACTGCTTTTCTAGAAAATCCACTGAAGAATTAGCTGAAGATTTGAAAGACGAAGGATTCAATGTTTTACCTTACCACGCCGGTCTTCAAGGCGAAAAAAGAAAGAAAACTCAGGAAAAATTTATTCGAGATGAGGTTCAAATTATCGTTGCAACGATCGCTTTTGGAATGGGAATTGATAAGCCCAATGTTCGGCTTGTCGTTCACAATGATTTACCTAAGTCGATCGAAGGCTATTACCAGGAAACAGGTCGTGCTGGTCGTGACGGACTTCCCAGCGAGTGCGTACTTTTCTATTCCTATGGAGACAAAGTTAAGCAGGACTTTTTCATTCGTCAGATTTCCGACCCAAAAGAACAAGAAAATGCCACAAAAAAGCTTAATGAGGTTATATCATATGCTGAGCGCGAAACCTGCAGAAGGAAATTTTTACTAGAATATTTCGGTGAGACCTGGGATCAGGAGAATTGTGGCGGATGCGACCTTTGCCTAACACCTTCAGAAGAGTTTGACGGCACAGTAATCAGCCAGAAAATCATTTCAGCCGTTATTCGAACCGGGCAAAATTTCGGCGAGGCTCATATTAGAAATGTTTTATTAGGCAGAAAACTTGCACGAATTACTCAATTTGGTCATGAATCACT
>JAYTAQ010000139.1:0-3299 GCA_043737415.1 bacterium | reverse complement strand
ACGGCTTCAGCATCGTAATCATGCTTACTCTTTTTACCAGTCTTTTTTATCTTTTTCTCTTGTCGCCCGATAGCGACATTTTTTCTATTAATCGAACGATTGACATCCTTTAAAGAGTCTATAATATCCCTGTAAATTAAAACAATATCTTGGTTGACCTCGTCCTGTTTGAAAGAAGTCATTTGATATGTAGACTGTAGATTCTTCGTTCTGATTTTACCTTCCAAAGCCTTTAAATTATTTTGGCTCTCTTTAGTAATCTCATTAAAATCAACTCTATGATTTAATTTATCTAATTTTTGTATTTGATTGCTCATTTATCTTTCTTTTTATGGTTCGTGAAGGACTAATTCTTAACTTGTTTAGTATAACTGTTTTCTTTTCGTTTATACTATATTTACTCTCTTTCGTGTTCTCTATTGTAAACAAATTATAGAAGGCTATTTTGTTGTCTGGTACAATTAAATGTTTAGATATAATATCTTTTAGCACACCTAATATCTGATGTATTTTAAACGCCGACATTCCTCTTATTAGTTCTGAGGCTTTCTCTGTTAGTTCTTTTTCTGTTAGTAATGACATATTAAAGTGTAGAATATTTTTGTGTGTTTGTCAAGAAGTAAGCTTGTTGGCTTTTGTCAAGGGATTAAAATCTACTACTGCTTGGGTTATAATAATTTCTAACCATGTAGCCATTTGGCTTTCTCATCAATCCTTGAGTTTGAATAAAGTTAGAATTTTTATATCTAGTGTCTCTCCATATCATCTCTATTTGCTTTCTTTTTTTCTCATCATACCTAAATGTATCTATTGGGTAAGAACTGGCATCCCAAGCATCTTCACGCACTACAGCTCTTATTTTGTTACCGTCTTGATTTATCTTGTACATCCAATCGGAAAACTGAGCTATAGCAATAGGACAATTATCACATATTAGAAATTGAGGTGCTCCTGGTAATCCAGTAATAGGATGTAAAATAGAAGGTATGGTTTCCCCTTGCTCTTGAAACATTGAATTGAACTCTTCTATCTTGACTGCATTTTCTCTTTTCTTGCTAGGTATTAAACAGTTGTAATACAAACTGTTAGCATAGCCAGGTTTCATTTTTGGCTCGGCTAGTATAATCTGATATATATCGGAATCAACCACATCTCTTGAGTATCTACCCTTTTCAGTTTTCATAACTGAATCATATACAGTAGGCATACCTTGAGAGGCTTTTTCTAAAAATAATTTTCCAACTTCTTCATAGATAAAATTCATTAAACCCTCTTCATAGATAACCCATTGATTAAGTCCAGTTCTGGCTATATCGCACCAATAAGTTGCATACTGTTTATTAGTTCCAAGTATCGTTCCTTTAACTTCATCTATTTTAGATACTCCTTTATCAAACCCTGTTAATTTATTATAATTCTCGGGTTTAAAATCATCTCTTTTAATTATGTTATGCTCTCCAAAAGAATAAAAGACTCTATCCTCGTGCATACCTGCAAAAGAGATTTCATATTCCCTAGCTCTATCTATTGGTGGTATTCTTCTAGTTCTGTTCAATATATCCCTGTCAACGTGTATATCATATTGAATAAATCCTTCCTCATCTTTCAGTATATTGTTATCCTCATCTCGTTTCTCAATAGCAGAAATCTTTTCTTGACAATTTACAGCTACATCTACAAAAGTTTCTATTCCTCCATGAGCGTATGGGAAACATTCTGAAAACTTTGCTAAAGAGATAAAGTTTACCGATTTCTTTGTTTTTACCACTTCTTCTCCATCGACCTCAACAGTATAAGGTATTTCAACCACTGAAGTATAATAATCAACTCCATGCTGTCTTATCTTCTGGTATTGCCCTTGTTTAACCGCCTCATCTATTGGCTCTACAAAAGCTTTGTAAGTCCAGTGTTTCTTAGGTTCATCTTCTTTGTTTGGTGTCCAAGATAATTGAACAAAGCCTCCAGCAGAAATAATAGCAGGCATAGCGACTTTAGAAATATAGTCTGTATCCCAGCCACCAACCTCTTCACCCCAAAAACCTGCAATATCACCTCCTGATACATAATCATCGAAGTTATAGTTAGCTCCTATAAGCTCTAATACCCCTCCATTAAAAAACATTCCTCTACATAAACCTTCTGCTGATTTCTTTGACATATTAGCACCCACTGGTGTCTTAAATAGCTTTACATAGTATTTCTCTAAGTGTTGCCTAATAATTGGTTTATCATTTTTACCATCTCCAAACCACCAAACCATTTCTTGCTCAGTCATATTAGGATTAGTAATTATATCAAAGTATTTTTCTGGGAGAGGAATCCAAACATTGTTTAAATCACCTCTTAACTCAGAAGCCCCTCCAAAAGGAAGAGGTAGCCAAGTTTCCATAAAGTTTTTATATAGGTTTTGAGATTTAGGGTGAGCAGCAATATATCTTTTTTTGTGCTTCATTGGCTTACCTTTGAATATGATTTTGTCATAAAAGTTATCGGCAAGCTCAGTAGATTTACCGCCACGGCGAGTCCATAAAACATTAGACACATCGGAAACCTCTAAAAGCCTTCTTAAATCTTTTTGTATAATTGATTTCTTTAATGGTTTACCATCCTTAGTAATATCATTCCAATCTCCCACCACTGGAAATCTTTGTACTAATATATCTTCTCCTTCTCGAATAAATACCTCCTGTATGTCCATAATTAAATTGTAACCTACTAGGTGCATCTAGTCAAATTTTATTAAATTAACCGCCAAAAAACCGCCTCTTGCGAAGCAGTTCTTTAGTTTTATATGACTTACTATAGTTGACTAATACTATAGCCATTTAATAATAAAATTATTGTGATTATTTGTCAAGAGGTGATAGCTTGTTGGCTCTTGTCAAGTTTTACTTACATTCCCACTTAGACCACAAGCCATAGCTCATAGCTAAAGTAGCAGCTCTAGTGTTGTGTTCTGGGTTAAAAGGGTCGGCATTTTCTATCCCTAGTTTTTTAGCCCAGCCATAGAATGAATTATCCCACTGGAAGATTCCCTTGTACTTTCCAGTACGTGACTTAGCATTTGAGTTATAAGTGCTTTCGCACTTCGCTATTCGCAGCACTCTAACTTCGTCCAATCCATAAACCGTAGAGTAATGCTTTATGGTTTGAATCACCTCTTCCTGAGTTGCAGTGTAATTCTGTTTAGTATCGACCTTGATACTTTTTTTAATTTTAGCTTGTTTCTTTTTGGGTGAAAATTTTTTAGTTTTACCAGAAACAGGCACTAAAAAATCCTTAGACATTTTAGGGTCTAA
>JAYTAQ010000138.1:0-8142 GCA_043737415.1 bacterium | reverse complement strand
GCTATTTCTCGTTTCTTTAAAGATTTTAAATTAAAGAAAATTTTATTTAACTAAAATACCCTTGATTCTTCTTACTCCTCCTGATGAACTTTCCTCTTTTGCAATCTTAAACTTGCCGTGCTCTTTTACCTGAGCTGTGTTTTCAACATGTGGTCCGCCACAGATTTCAATCGATGCATATTTATCAGCATCTTCATCACTCATATTTGAATCATACATTCGATAAACTTTAACTTTATCCATTTTTTCATACTTCGAATCAAAAACACCTTCCGCTCCAAGTTTTTTTGCCTCGGAAAGTGCAACTTCAATAAAATCAACCGTAAGGTCTCTTTCTATTTGTCGATTAACGTCATTTTCAATTTGCTTAATTTCGTCATTTGTAAGGGGTTTTGGATGTGATATGTCATAACGAAGCCGTTCGGGAGTGATGTTTTGACCCTTTTGGTGGATATGGTCTCCCAATACTTTTTGAGCGGACGCTAGGAATAAATGAGCGCAGGTATGGTATCGAATTGATTCAGGAGTGGTATCGCCTAAACCGCCAACAAACTTTTTTTCACCTCCAGCTCGTGATTTCTCTTGATGCTCCTCCATTAGTTTAAAATAAGGACCTGTATCAACTTCCTTGCCAGAATGTTCAGCGATTTCTTGAGTGATTTCTAATGGAAGGCCAAACGCTTCCTTTAGTCTAAATGCTACCTCACCAGAGATAGTTTCTTTTTTAATTTTATCCAACTCCTTAATCCCGTTTTTTAAAGCTGATTCAAATTTCTTGGTTTCGTCAGTTACGGCTTGAAGTATCAAATCACGTTTCCCAATAACATGTTTATACTCCTCGTCCTGATCAAGTTTTGTAATATATTTATCAGCTAGTTCAGTATAAATCGAAATATCATGAGTGAATCTCCACCCAAGAGTTACAGCTCGACGAATAAGTCTTCGAAGAATATAGCCCTGATCTTTATTTGATGGTAAAACTCCATCAGCAATTATCACTGTTGCAGCCCTGATATGATCAAGAATTGCTCTGCTGATGCGACGAACCTCAGAGTCGTTCTTGTATTCTTCCTCAGTGCGGCCAAGTTTCATTAAAAGCCAAGGCCTGACATCTGAGAAAACATCAGTTTCAAAAACTGTAGTATCCATTGGAAGGTCACCATTTGGCTCAAGATTCTGAACAACAGATAACAACCTTTCATAGCCCCAGCCGACGTCAATATTTTGCTGTTTTAAAGGTGTATACTTTCCGTCTTCAGATCGGAAGTAGGCCATAAATACATTGTTACAAACCTCGATATATCTGGATTCTGCATCCTCCCCTGTGCCGGTATCATAGAAAATTTCGCTACAAGGACCGCAAGGACCAACATTTCCGACCTTCCAAAAATTATCCTCATCAAGCATGATTATCCTAGGAGAATCATCATAAAAAAACTCGTCACCAATTGAAGGCTCAATATTAAGTTTATTAAAAATATCCTTCCAAATCTCAATAGCCTCATTGTCACGTTCTACCAACTCATTTCCAATAAAAACAGTAGCATATAGTCTTTTAGGATCAAGTTTTAAGACATTAACCAAAAACTCCATGCTCCATACAAGTGATTCTCTTTTCCAATAATCACCTAAAGACCATTCACCCATCATTTCAAAAAAAGTTAAATGACGTCTTGTCACACCTACATTCTCAATATCTCCTGTACGAATAGCTCTTTGGTAATTCGTAATCCTCACTCCAGCCGGGTGTGGTTGACCGAGCAAAAAAGGCACGATTGGATGCATTCCTGAGTTGATAAACAAAGCGGATGGATCGTTCTCTGGCAAAACTGATGAGCTAGGAAAACGTTTATGTCCCTTTGACTCCATAAATTCAATAAATTTTTTCTTTAATTCAATACCAGTCATAATATTTTTTTTATAAAAATAAACAGAAACAGAAATTTATAAATTATACACTAAATTTTAGCGTGAGAAGATTAGATACCCATATGGGCGGCTAGTGACTGATGATTCAACAAGCCTAATCGGCTATTTGAAATTAGAGTTAAAGTCATTGTAAGGAATTATACAATGACTTTCTGAAAAAGTGAATTAGGAAATTAATTAAATCCAGTTATCGTTAACACCAACTAGGTGGCCTATAACATTTGCAAGCATATGACCAACAAAGAATACAGCAATGGATATCACGAAGTATCTCCAATCTATATTGACTATAGGCCAAATAAACAAAAAGGATCCAAGTATGAAATCAATCTGGTCGAACGGAAACCAGGACTTTCCGGGTGCAACATCAAATTGTCTTTTAAAAAAGCTTTTTATAGCATCTCCGGTCAATGAACCCAGGCCTAAAAGCCCGCCAGAAAGCAATGCCAAACCAAGATTTGAGTAATTGATTAAAGAATGGTCGCTAAAAAAACTAATTCCAGATAAGAGATACTGAATAAATCCTACAACAATTCCGCAGAATACACCTACTATAAACCCTCGATAAGTTTTATGATCACCTGTGATTCTGTATCCACGGTAAGTTTTCCCGGAATCAATTGGTTTATCAAATGATTTCAGTATTTTAAAATGTGCTGCAAGTTTCGGTACAATATTTGCTATTCCAGAAGGTGCTAAAAGATAAAGACACTCGAGAATTAATGTAATAAACAACATACATTGAGATCATACTAAGTAGGGATAGAAATATCAAAGCGCCTCGATATATTTTAAAAGATTCTTGCTCAAAGCATCTCTAATCAAATCAGAAATAACAATACCTTTTTGCAAGATAGTGCCCTCTTGCTGATTTAACCACCTTGTATCAACAAACTTAATATCACCATCATTTAAATGTACAATGATATTTCCTGTTTCTCCAAACCAATCGCCGCTCAAAATACCTTCAGGTCGAGAATCAATTAACTTATTCTCATAATATGCCATTGTTAAAGAAAGCAGTATAAAAATAATTAACCTTGAAAGTGCTTTTTTGTTATCAAATAAGTCTTTATCATGAGTTTTACCCAAAGTATGACCATCAACACAATCTTGAATAATGTAATGATTTTCAACTTTACGGCTAAATAACTTCAATACGCTTTTACGTTCAGAAGTAATCGAGAGAACGAGGTACTCTTTTGGCAAAAATTGATAGTTTAAGAAATCATCATCAAGAATTAATTCTTTGATTTTATGATAATTTTTGAAAGTTTTAACACATCCAAGGATTACCTCAGCAAAATCATCCTCTGTCATAATCGACTCACGAAGTCTTTCACGAACTTGATGCTGATAAACCTTCATTTGAGGGTCAAATCCAATAATGTGATCATGCACTCCATCAGCAAAATACCCAAAATATCTAGAAAGTAAAACATACTCCTGAAGTTGATCAATAGCAGATTTATGTGATGGCATAAGGCTAATACCAATCATTTTGTATAACCTGTCAAATGACTTTCTCGGAAGTGGCAAATAAATATTTTTAAAAAGAGGAACTTTCAGGTCGTATGCTCCTTCTTTGATAATCCAACTTTCTTCACCGATTCGAGCTTTATAAACTGTATTAAAAATACCCTTGCCAACAAACTTCAGGCTATCAAATGGTAATTCAAGAGGTGATTTTTCCACGTAGTGAATGTTATTCGGATCGCTAATGCAATTCTTGTCGAGGTATTTTAAAAATTCTTCCTTAGTCATCTTTTTCTATTCAATTCTAGTCATTCTACCATGTAAAAAATTAAAAATGTTAAAAAATTGATTGTTTCATTTTATAGCCTGTTTATTTTCAAAATGGTAAAATGTATAGAATTTATGGAAATCCCTCAAAATAGCCAAAAAAGCACTAGTTACACGTACACACAGCCTGTTTCAGGCACTCAACCTCAGGTAGTTTATGTTCAGAACAAAAAAAACAAAGGATGGTTTTTTTATCTACTAGGCTGTGTTGGGTGCTTTGCATTAATAGCTTTCTCATGCTTATTTTTAGTATTATTGATCAACATTATATCATCCGGTAGTACTAGGTTTTCAGGAAAAAATAGTTCTGACAATATTGATGAGGTAACATTAGGCAATTACGGTGAATCGAACTCGATGCAAAGCTCCAAAATAGCTGTTATTGATATCACAGGAGAGATTACTTACTCACTTCCCGGAGAGGAATCAAATGCTGGAGCAAACTCAGACAATATTATTTCTCAATTAAAAAAAGCTGGTGATGACTCTAGCATTAATGCAGTAATTTTGAGATTTAATACCCCTGGAGGTGAAACAACAGCCTCTGAACCGATATGCAGAGAGATTAAAAATCTCAATTTTAAAAAACCTGTTTATTCATTTATTGACAGCATGGGAGCTTCTCTAGGGTACCTACTTCCTAACTGCACGAAATATATTATAGCGAGACCAGCTTCAATAACTGGAAGTATAGGTGTAATAATCCAGGCGGTTGATTTTTATGGAGTACTCGAAAAACTTGGAGGTAATGTAATTTTTGTAACAAACACTGCTGGATCTCAAAAAACAGGCCAGGATATTTTTGTTAAAGGATCAGAAACGTACAACACCTATCAGAAAATCCTTGATGAGAATTATGAGTATTTCCTAAATAGGGTTTATGAGGGCAGAAAATTAAATCATCCAAATATTAGCATGGATAAATTAAGAACTTATGCCGACGGCAGAATTTTTACTGGTCCCCAGGCTAAAGATATTGATCTAGTTGACGAAATAGGAGAATTTGATCAAGCAATTAATTCCATTATTGAAAAAGAAAACCTTAGCGGTAATAAGGTTGAAATTGTTGAATATCAGATTACTTCTAGTCCATTTTCACAATTATTTGGAGGTCTTACAGCTTCCCTGAATAACGCCAACATCGCTGATCGCATAACACATTCAGAAACTAAAGTATTAATGAAAACAGGAATTATTAACTCAAAACCGCAAGAATAATCTTTTAATTATTAAATAAACATGCTTAATAGAGCGGCTCCACCGAACAAAAACAAAATATACTTTTTGGCATTAACATGGATATTTTGTGCATTAATTCTTTACCAGGTTTTTAGTCTGCAAATCGTCAAAGGTAGCCAATATTTTTTTGATTCAAAAAATTCATTCTCTTCTTATAGTGTAGTTAGAGCTCCGCGTGGCCTTATCTACGACAGAAATGGTGTTAAATTGGTGGATAATCAGCTTAAATATAATATTTCTATATTCAGAGACGAAACTAAGTCTGATAGATTCAATAAAACCATAGATAATCTCTCTAAGCTTTTTAATGAAAATATTACCGATAAATATAATAAGGAATATGAGCGTGTAAAAGATTATCCAAATATTTCAGAGATCAGAATTTATACAAATAAAGACTATAACCCATACGTTTTTCAAATCGAAGCAAATCCGCAGAATTATCCTTTAATTAGAGTTGAGGAAACATCGGTACGCAAATATCTTTATCCTGAACTGATTTCGCATATTGTTGGTTATACTGGCGATATTACAGCCGAGGACTTTAAGTCTGAAAAATATAATTATGGCGATGATATTGGGAAATTTGGTGTTGAGATGGGATATGATGATCTACTTCGAGGGAAAAATGGTATTGACAGAGTAGATTACTATGGATCAGAAGGTAAACAAGTATTGTCTTCTGTTCAGCCTAAGGTAAATGGTCAGGACATTTACCTTACAATTGACATAACCTATCAACAAAGACTTTATGATCTGTCTAAAGCAGCCCTGCAAAGGAAAGAACTCCAAAAAGCTCCATCAGCTTCAGTTGTGCTTGAAGATGTTAAAACAGGACAGATACTTGGAATGATAAGCTATCCTACATTTGATTCAAATCTATTTGCTCAAGGAATAAGCCAAACAGATTATGACAAATATCTAGCCGATCCTGGAAAGCCTTTGTCCAACAAAACTATACAGTTTGCACAACCACCCGGATCTACTCTCAAAACACTATCCGATATTGTTAATTTGCAATATGGAGCAATAACTCGTGACACAAAATTCACTACCGGAGGTACGTTTCTCTACGGTGGAGTAACGTTTCAGGATTTTTCAAAAGTTAATCATGGAGAGATTAATGTTGTAGATGCATTATGTGTTTCAAGTAACATCTTTCACATGAAAGCAGCTCTTAAACTTGACGAGGTAACCAAAGGTAAGGCCTCTGAGTTAATTGGTGAAAAAGCTGATGAAATAGGTATGACAAAACCTTCTGGACTAAACATTGGTTCTGAAGCTACTGGATATTATCCAACTCCAAAACAAATTGAGTCAAGGGGCATTCCCTGGTATCAAGGCTATTTATTAAACGCATCAATAGGCCAAGGCGAGGTAAAAATTACTCCTCTTGGTATGGCAAATTTAGCTGCAACTTTAGCAGCTAAAGGACAGCATAGGAAACAGTCAATAATTTTAGATAAAAACACCTCTCCTGTAATTAATGACATCGGAATTGACGCAAAAAACTTTGATGTGGTCAATGATGGAATGAAATGTGCTGCAGCCAAAAACAATAATCTTACACGATACGATATTACAAAATACCCTGAAGTGAGTGAAAAAACAGGAACGGCCGAAACAGGTCAGATAAAAGACGGCAATGAAGTAATCCATTCATGGGAAATAACATACGCTCCATCTAATAATCCTGAAGTTGCAATGTCAGTATTTATTGAGAATGGAGGATTTGGTTATTATGCAGGATATATTTCTAGAGAATTTTATAAGGCCTGGGGAACTGAGTTTAAACCGAAGTAAGTTTATAGACATTTTGATTGCAAACTGCCACAATTCTTGTAATGTCAGACAATATTTTTTTATTAGTAATATTGGTGTTTCTGATCCTGGGATTTGGGACTTTCGCATTTATTTTATATAAAAAACTAACTTCAATTCAGAATGGAGGTGATAGTAATTCCTCGATTGCAATGCAAAATCAACTTAATATTCTTGCTCAAAATCTTGATTACAAGCTTTCAGAAACCAATAAAATTGTACAGGATCAGTTAAACTTCTCAAACCAAAGGCTTCAGCAGCAGAGCTTTACGAATAATGAGCTTTTAAGCAAGGTAAGCGAAAACAATCAGAAAGCCCTGCAGCAGGTTGCTGAAAAGCTTATTAAAGTCGAGGATACTAATCGTCAAGTTGTAAATTTCGCAGAACAATTGCAGCACCTTGAGAATATTTTAAAAAACCCTAAACAGAGAGGACTTTTAGGTGAATACTTTCTTGAGACAATGCTTGATAATGTTTTGCCACAATCTGTTTTTAAAATCCAATATCCATTTCGTGATGGTGTAATTGTTGACGCAGCTATTTTTGCAAAAGATAAAATCATTCCTATTGATGCTAA
Source organism: bacterium (assembly GCA_043737415.1). GTDB lineage: Bacteria > Patescibacteriota > Dojkabacteria > JAOAGR01 > JAOAGR01 > JAYTAQ01. Next base: position 773 of record JAYTAQ010000138.1, on the reverse strand, counting down.
GTTTTCACTTGAAGCCTGCAACAGAATTTTCGACTGTAATGACCCTGCTCTTCGTCCAGCTTTAGAAAAGGAGTTAATGTCAGATGTAAAAAAAAGAATTGATGAGACCAGCAAATATATTAAGCCCGATGAAGGAACAGTTGATATTGCATTTATGTTTGTCCCTTCAGATGGAGTTTATCAAGAGATAATTAGAGTCAGTACCAGCAAAGGCTCTACACTAGACATTATCGGATACGCTTATTCACGCAAAGTAGTTATTGTTTCCCCTACTTCATTCTTCGCTTATCTTCAAACAGTAATGCAGGCTTTAAATACTGTACAGATAGAATCTCAAGTTGTAGAGATTGTTAAGTATTTAAATGAGAGCACAAAATACTTAAAAATGTTTGAAGAAAATATGAACAAATTAGGTAAAAACCTTGGTACAGCGGTCAATAGCTTCAATCGTACAAATGATGATGCAAGAAAATTATCATCACGTATAGCCAGAATTACCAATAATGATAAAAATTTGTTATCGTTGGAAAAGGTTGAAGATCAAATTGATTAGGTTTTGATGTATAATAGACAGTCCCGATCCAGTTGATAGAGAATAAAGAGCAGTAATAAGTTAGGTAAATAAGCTCTGACTTACAATTGTTCTATATTCTTTGTTAATTGATTATTAATATATGGTTCAGATGATTTCTGTAGGACAATTATTAAGGGAAACTAGGGATTCGAAAAATCTAAGTGTAAAACAGGTATCTAATGCTATAAAAATTAGAGAG
>JAYTAQ010000137.1:0-3318 GCA_043737415.1 bacterium | reverse complement strand
ATAAATATGCAGCTAAACGGCACTGTGAAGAAGAAAAGGATTTCCTCGATTGGAAGTCCATAAATTTTCAAGCCAATTGTTCGACTCTCAACAAACATCCAATCTCCTCTCAGAGTAGCAAATCTATCCCAAACAATAAAAATAAATGCAACTGGCAAAGTAGCCAAAAAAACTTTTAACCATTTACCTTTGTAATTTACTGTTGGATAAAAAGACAGTAAAAGTGGTCCAATAAAAATAAGGAAGTTTAGAAGAAGATAAGTAAACATTTACTCAACTTTAACGCCTTGAAGTACTTCTTTCAAGTATTTTCCTGTCCAACTTCTAGGATTTTTCATAATATCTTTTACTGTTCCTATTCCTACAATTTCACCGCCTCCGGTACCGCCCTCGGGTCCAAGATCTATTATCCAATCAGCAGTCTTGATAACATCAAGGTTATGCTCAATGATGATCATTGAATTACCTTTTTCAACAAGTTTGTGAAGAACTGATAGCAGTTTATCAACATCAGCAAAGTGAAGACCAGTTGTTGGCTCATCAAGAATGTAGAGAGTCTTTCCAGTTGACTTCTTAGCAAGCTCTGTAGCTAGTTTTACTCTCTGTGACTCTCCACCTGATAGAGTAGTTGAAGGCTGCCCAAGTTTAATATATCCAAGACCTACTTCAAGCATTAATTCAAGAAACCTTGAAACTCTAGGAATATTTTCAAAGTAATCAACTCCCTGCTCTACTGTCATTTCAAGCACTTCATTAATATTTTTTCCTTTAAATTGAATCTCCAGAGTTTCTCTGTTGTATCGCTTTCCATTGCAAACTTCACAAGGCACATAAACATCAGGCAAAAACTGCATTTCGATCTTCAAAACGCCGTCTCCCTTACATTCCTCGCATCTACCTCCTTTGACATTGAATGAGAATCTTCCAGGGCCGTAGCCTCGAAGCTTTGCCTCATTGGTATTAGAAAAAACCATTCGAATATCAGTAAAGAATCCAGTGTAAGTAGCTGGATTTGATCTAGGTGTTTTTCCAATTGGAGATTGATCGATATTGATTACCTTGTCAACTTCATCAATTCCATCGATAGAATCATGATCACCAACTTTTTTATTCGTTTTATAGAAGTAATTGTGAAGATGTTTGTATAAAATATCGTTAACAAGTGTGGATTTACCCGAACCGCTAACTCCGGTTACGCAGATTAATTTACCCAATGGGAAGGATACTGTGACATCCTGGAGATTATTCTGGCGAGCGCCGCGAATTGTAATCTGCTTTGCTTTCGGTATTCGCTTTTTCTGCGATATTTCAAGATAATCAGCCCCTACAATCTTCTCTTTTCGAAGGTAAGGAGCTGTTACTGAAAATTCCATATTGATGAAATCTTCAGGAGCTCCCTCTGCAACAACGTTTCCACCGTGAATACCTGCAGCAAGCCCCATATCTATAATCCAGTCGGATGCTCGAATGGTATCCTCATCATGCTCAACAACTAAAACAGTGTTTCCAAGGCTCTTTAAATGTTTTAGAGTATCGATTAATCTTCCATTGTCTCTTTGGTGAAGTCCAATGGAGGGCTCATCAAGAACGTACAATACTCCAGAAAGTCCTGATCCAATTTGCGATGCAAGTCGAATTCTTTGCGCTTCTCCACCAGACAGAGTCCTTGCAGTGCGGTTTAGAGTTAAATAACCAAGCCCAACAGAAATCAAGAAATTTAAACGATTTGATATCTCTTTAACAATTAGTTTTGCGATCTCCTTTTTCTGAGCAGAAAGAGAAATGTTTTCAATGTAATCCTCGCCGTCGACTACGAATTTCCGAACCTCATTTTCCTTTTCATAAAGATTATCAATCCATGCTTTGCAGTCATTGATATTCATTTGAGAAACATCGACAATATTTCCGCCTCCAACTCGAATAGCTAAAGCTTCTTTTCGAAGTCTTGTTCCATTACATTCAGGACAGTTCTTAACAATCATGTATTTCTCGATATCTTTTCTGACATGCTCTGAATCAGTCTCCTTATATCTTCTTTGAAGATTAGGAATAACTCCCTCAAAGTTTGAATCATATGTTCCAGAGAATTTTCCGCCCTCAAGCTTCATACTGATTTTAAAGTCCGAACCATACAACACAGCTTTTAATTCTTCCTCTTTAAGATCCTTCATTTTAGTTCGAAGGTTGAATCCCATTGTGTCTGCAAGAGCCTGTAAATGCTTCATATACCAGCTTTCAGGATCAACTGATCGCGACCAGGGAAAAATAGCTCCCTCAGCAATGGTCAAACTTGAGTTATAAATCTGCTTGGGATCAATCTCTCTAATGCTTCCTAAACCGCTGCATGTAGTACAAGCTCCATGAGGGGAATTAAACGAAAAAGTGTGAGGTTCGATTTGAGGGTAAGAGATGCCATCGTGCTTACAAACAAGGTTTTCTGAGAAGAGAATATCTTTTGCAGCATCAAAATTATTAATAATAGCTTCGCCTTCTCCATATCTTAAGGCTGTTTCAACAGAATCCGTTAACCGCTGCCTAAAAGCCTTAAAATCCTCTTCATCAGAATCAGCTTTCTCAGTCTTACCTGATTCCTTCTCCTTTTTTATAAGATTTTCGTAATTGTTAATAGCAAGTCTATCTACAACGATTTCGATTTTATGTTTTTTCTGCTTATCAAGCTTAATCTCCTCTTCAAGATTTCGAATTTCCCCGTCAACTCGAACTCTAGCAAAACCTTTGTTGGAAAGATTCATAAAAAGATCTTCGTATTCACCTTTTCTATCTTTTACAACAGGAGATAAAACAAGGACTTTTACCATATCCACTCCGCTCTTGACCGGGATAGTTAAAATTCGATCAACTATTTCCTGTACAGTCTGCGATTCGATTGGCCTAGCACACAAGTAACAAAATGGAGTTCCCGTTCTAGCAAAAAGAAGTCTCATGTAGTCATAGATTTCAGTTATTGTACCAACAGTTGAACGAGGATTTGATGATGCCGATTTTTGATCAATTGCAATAGCAGGAGAAAGCCCTTCAATTGAGTCAACATCAGGTTTTTCCATCATGCCCAAAAACTGCCTGGCATAAGATGAAAGTGATTCTACATACCTTCTTTGCCCCTCGGCATAAATAGTATCAAAAGCCAGTGAGGATTTTCCTGATCCTGATAGACCTGTAATCACAACTAACTTGTTCTTAGGAATATTTACATCAATATTCTTCAGGTTATGGACTCTTGCCCCTTTTACTTTAATAAATTGCTCCATAAAAGAATGATTATCTGCGCAGTATACCAGAATAGATAGTAAATTTCAC
>JAYTAQ010000136.1:0-3328 GCA_043737415.1 bacterium | reverse complement strand
GCTTCTACTTCTACATCTAAAAGTAGTAATTGAAGAGAACTTAAAATGCTTTCTGTCTCTAAATCTTTTTTAATTATCTTTATCAAAGTAGAATGTCCTCTTTTTTGGTACATATGAATAACTTCTTCAATCCCTGCAGCCTCTAACCATACTTGATAAGGAATTTCTAACTGAAACTCATCAATAATAATACTTACTTTGATACTATTAATATCCGTTTTAGCATTTGCAATGCGATTTAAATAAGGTACGGGTATATTAATAACATCTTGTACAACAGCATAACCAATTGTATTCTGATTGTCAGAAAATATGCATCTTATTGGCTCCTCTGGAGGTATATTTAAATCTAATCTTGCAAGCTCTATTCCTTTTGATAAATTTGAAGTTATGAAGTCAATCCCATCATCATCTAAACGAACTCCACGATCGTGTAGCATTTGCCATTGTGAACTTCTTTGATCATCTTCCATACAATAAACTTAGTACTGGATTTTAATTTAAAATTAGATACGTATCAACAAAAATTATATAGAGCTAATTAGAAAATATGGTGGAGATGGCGGGAATCGAACCCGCGTCCGCATAATGATTGCTATACCATCTACAAGTTTATCGAGGTCTGATAATTTACTGCGCTACAAACCTCGCAAAGTAGCAATAAATTTTAGTCTAATAATCAGTGAGGCGACAAAGCTCACTAATACCCGATTAATAAGGACACCCGCTACACCGGATAACTAACGAAGTCCTTTGTGAAGCAATTAATTTAATAATTTACTAACACGTTCGAATGTTTAGGCGTAAGCCACAACACCCATTTGTTTTGCGAAGATACTTTTTAAGGTAGCTCCTAGATTGTTAGAATTTGCATTCTTTTTTAACGATATTCTAGTACGAGTCATCGTCAAACTCGACTTGCGGCACAGGGATCAGATTACCCGTCGAAGCCATTACATCCCCATACGCTGTATTTTATCATATATTCCTAAGCAAATCATTCCTTATCAGGTTAATAAAGGCTGTTACTTTAATTATTCAAAATCTTAGCTGTGTGAATTAATGGTATAATTAATTGTCGTTTGATTAAACTACAGCTTAACAATATTGTCTTTCACTAGCACGACAGTTCAACTATCCTGTCTTTAAGTCTATTGTTTTCATTTTCCAGCTCTATGATTCTCTCTTTCAACCCCAGCACATAGTCTGCATCCGACTGCAATGTATACATTGCATGTAGAGCATTTCTACCTGTCACTAATAGGTTTCTTCTATACGTGCCTTTGTTCCTGGCGCCATCAACATCAGCCGAAACCATTACCGCTTTACACATTCTATCCAAAGCCTGGACATAATTCTCATTGTCAAAAAATTCAAACCCATCAAGAACTTCACCAAGAATAGACCACCCAAAACTACAGCTCAAAATAAATTTATCCTCAGGTAGTGGCTTGACCCCTCGTGCACTGAAAAGCTTCTCTAAATCAGAGCTTCCGAGATCCAAAAGGTATGATACATCAGTATTCTCTATCTCTTTAATAATCAATTCATTAATAAAGCCTAAAGCAGGCCGCAAGTCCTTTTGAGAAAAGAGAATCATCCCAAATTCGTCCCCACCTTCCATAAACGAATACACTTGCACATTTAGTAACTCCAGAAACCTTACAGTTCTACCATTTTTAAGTATCATAGTGATATTTCTAAGAAGCTCTCTACCGGCTTCGTGACCATTTTTACTATAATCCATCGCCACCTTCATTCCATTAACATCTAAAGTGCTTTTTGCCACACTGTACGGCCTTCCTTCATCAGTGCTAGCGACGCATGATTTATGTATGCAATCTTTAAGTATTAATTTCTCATATTCTATCCCCAAAAGATCCATGCAAGCTTTGCTTTCACTACTTTTAAACCGATCCTCAACATCACTAATAGTTTTCATTGTCCACTCTTTTAATTCACCTAATTCAAAGGCTTTTTTACTTTCCATCGATAAAACATCTCCGATAACACTGTTTTTTGGAGCCCAGGGAAGTTGATAGCTATTGGAGTCTACGAATCCACTTATTTCCTGTTGCTGCTCTTTAAACTCATTAAAAATGGGTTCTGGAGGGTAAGTTTTGTGAAAAACTCTATGCAACTGTTCAATCTTTTCTCTTAATTCAATCCCGGCTGATTTAGATGAAGTAGAAAAACTAAAGGGCACAGAAGTAAAGTAGTTGTATAGAGAAATTTCTGATTCAGATAAATCTTCAAATAAGAATTCAATCTCTTTAAAATCTCCCTTTTTTTTCACACTTGCTTTAAAACTAAAAGAAGAAGAATAAGCAATCTCAGGGTAGTTTATTTCGTTTTTTGGGAGTCTTTGCATGTTTAAGAAGTTCAAATATGTAGCGGTAATAAAACAATTGTACAATTCCTAATATATCACTTGAAGAAAGATTTTCAACCAATGCCGATTTAATTCTTTTGTAGTCAGCAAGATTTCGGTATACTCTTCGAGTCATGGATTTATCAAAAATCAAAGCTGAAATAATAAGGAAATTTTCCGAAAATAAAATTTACTTATCAAAGTTTGATTTTTGGTCGTATATTGATGATGTAAATTACTTCTCATTCAAAACTTCACAAGTTGGATTTCGATACATAAAAGGTGATAGATCATTAGAAGTTATTGAAGAACGAGTCTCTTCAGGCCGCCTAGCTCTTATTGTTAAGTTTGAGCCAATCAAATTAGATGAATTCACATTCGACAAGGTAGAAATAATTCAAGATATTGAAGTAAAAGTTAATGAGCTGATCTTTCTTTCCAGTAGCTATGGATTAAAAGAAGTTTTTAACACTAAAAACGCTATGAAAACCAAAGAGCTGAGGATATTTGATGTTAAATGTCAAAGCAAAATGTTAGTAATAAAAGTTGATTCAGGCACAAATGAGCATATTGAATTAATTACATCGTTTTAAGCACATTCATTCCCATAGCCTTATAATACCCGCGATTGAACATATTAGAGTATACTAGAGGGTATAACAAAACGTTTATAACGCCATATAATTGCTGATTCCTACCGTTTCTTACGCAAAATTATATATTATACATTTCCTATTCAATCAAACCACAAAAAAAATCCCCTTTGCAATAAGGTTTTAGTCCAATAAACATCCTATAGTAGAACATGTTTTATATCCACATTATGTTTTCCACATAACATTAAATATCTTTGTGTAATGTATTATATGGCGGTGCAATGAGCTAGTTAGACAAGTGCCTGCTAACACCTATGCCTATAGGACTTGACACATTTTTCTATATAGGATATAGTTGTTT
>JAYTAQ010000135.1:0-3330 GCA_043737415.1 bacterium | reverse complement strand
TTTGAGGGATAGCCTCTGTTGTATCACCTTCAAAAGTCCATGTTACAACTTGACCTATTGTGCTACCAGGTGCAAAGTCTATCTGTGTTCCATCGAGTTTCGTTAATTTTGCATCATTAGTAAAAGTAAATCCAGCTGGAAGTGTGTCAATAACTGTTTGAGGAGTCTGAGACATACCTGCAGTACCAATGTTTTTGATAGCTACAGTAAAGTTAACAGTAGATGAAGGAGAGACAGTTGATGGTGTAGCAGTCTTTGTAATTTGAAAAGATGTGCTTGATGCCGAATCTGCTTTGGCAGGTGAACCAGTTAAATAAACTAAGGGCAGTGCAATCAAGAGGAGTGCAAGGATTTTCTTCATGTATCATACTAAATGATTGAAAAGGAGAATTCAATCATTTATCTATTATGCTCAGAAATAGTTCCCACGCAACTTCCGGAAAGTCGTATGTAAACATATTCTGATCATTTTTTTTAATAAATTTCATGCTTTCTGATCTGATCCCCAAATCATTGTGGATAAAATCTTCTAGCCCTTTTTGAGCATCTGTTTTGCTTGCTGTAATTCTGAGTTTAATAACACTCTCTCCGAACCACCCTATCCATTGGTCTTTAGGAGAATTAGTAATAACTTTAAAAGTAATAGTCATATTAACCTAAGCATTGTACAGTTTTGCGCTCTGTTTGAAATAATATTGGTTTGATTGATATCGGTATCTTAATAATATGGTACGGATTTGTTGTTTCTGTTGTTGTAACGCAGCCTAGCCCTGGTGATTTTTCCATAACTGTCACAATTATTTTATCAACTTCAATTATCTTAGTTATTTCAATCGAGTAACCTCCACTTGGCTCTTTGCCCTGGAATACTGCAATCAGTGTGTTCATACTAAAATCAAAACTGGATGTGTCTGGAAATTTGCTGCTAGCGCCAATTTTTGTCAGTATTTTTTTCAATTCGGTTTGATCATTAATTACTAAATTTTGAGCATCCAAATTAGTAAATGTATTATTATCTTTAGCAATGTTTTCAAAATTTATTTCTTTACTAGTAGTCTGTATATCTTGAGCTACCTGGTTTAAAAAAACTGTGCCATCCCTGGTCAAACATTGTTTCGGGTAAGTAAGTAGGCTTAGATTTCCGTCTTTTAGACATTCCTCATAATTTGTTATCAAAACCTTGTCTTTTTTAGGCTTTAAAAACGGGTATAACAAAGCTAAAATTACAATTGCAAGACTTAAAACAACTATTAAAACTGTGATGGTTTTGTTATTTATAGAGATTAATAATTTCATGAAGAGTTTTGTTTCGCCATTTTAGCAATTCTTTTGCCGAAAAACCCGTTCTTAATGATAAATTATTTTAAATCTTAAAAATTCATTAAATTAACAAATTACTTTTATAGAGTAAATTTAAATCGCCTTAACACATAAAATAGCCTGGTAATCTTTTATCCCATGCATCTCTGAAGCCGTAGTAAGGCAAATTTTTTCATAACCTTCTTTGTCATAAAGAATCATTAAAGGAGTATTTATAAAAGGTGCAAATGTATAATTTGCAAAAAGGTATTTATATTCTTTTGACTTCAATTTGCTAACAATAAAGTCTAGTATATCACTTAAAACTGTGCCATGTGAATCTACTTTGGTTACTACACAATCACGGACTTCTGCATGCATTCCCTTTTCAAAATATATGTCTTTGAATTTATTATTCATCCATAAGTTCAGTTGTTCACGTTCAAATCGTGGATCTCTTTTGTACTTTAATCTAATGAATCCTCGTATGTTTCCGGTCTCATCTTCAAAACAGAAAATATTGTTAAAATGTGTAAGAAACTTGGCTTTGGAATATGTTCGGATGACAAAGCCTTCTTCTTGAATGGCTGCCAAATAGCTTGAACTTTCTAATCTATCTCTATCAATTACCCTAGATTCCCTTAATTCAGAGATATTTTGATAATCTTCTTGCCTTGCCTTTCTCACCATTATTAGTACTTAGTACGGAATTATCACACAACAGAATAGATTGTAGCAGAGAAACTTTAAATATACTACAGGATGCGTCACTTGAACTATAAAAATTAACTTAAGGTATAATTGAATTTTGATGAAAAAAACAAAGCATTAAAGACCTCATTTATTATGATATTAAAGTGTTCTGTTCAAATAATTTATTAATTCCACTTCAAAATCGTCAATATTCATATCAATTACAGCTCCAGCCGCTTGTATATGTCCTCCACCTCCAAAGTGGCCGGCAATTTTACTTAAGTTTACTTTATTTCCGTTATTGTGTAGCCGCATCCCAATCGAGCATCGATTATCATTTATTTCTTTAATAACAAAAGAAAAATTAACAATATCGATAATTCTAATTAATGCCCGATTTATATAGTTGGTAGCCTCGCTAATAACTACAATATTATCTTCTTCGGTGAGATCTGATTTTTTTAACTTTAAATATGAGTAGTTTTTCTCCTCATTTACAATTACTTTTCCAATATTTCTCTGAATAAATTTGAAGGCTTTATAATCCAAGGTTTCTCTGAATTGACGAATAATCGGGATTACATCGAATTCATAACCAAGCAGGTAAGCAGCTCTTTCAAAAGTATCTTTAGTAACGTTTGAATAACCAAAGTAGTCAGTATCTGAAACTAGTCCTGCATAAAGAAGGAAAGCAATATCTTTATCGAAAACATCAATTGCTTTTTGGGCTTTAAACTCAATAAATAAGTCTGTAATTAATCCACATGTCGATTCAATTTTCGGGTCGACTAAAGCGAGATTTAAATTTAGCTTACTACCGGGTTGGTGGTGATCAATACAGATGAATTTAGCGTAGGAATTAAAAGTTATGACCTTATTAAGTGTACATCTTGAAAGTTCACTTGAATCAACAATGATTACTAAATCATATTGATTAAAGCTCTCTGATAATAAGTCCACAAACTTGATAGGCCCTTTTTCTGTGAGAATGCTTAAATAATCAGGAACCTGTTGGGGAGTAATAGACTTCACCTCTTTATTTAACTTTTTTAGAATTAAATTTAGAGCCAATGAAGCCCCGATACTGTCACCATCAGGTTTTGAATTCAAAATCAAAATACTTTTTGATTCTTCGATTAGTTCAAAGAATTTTTTAAAATCAGATAAAGTTAACATAAAAATTAATGTAAAAATAACTCTAAGAATATGTCTAAACAATACTACACAAAGGCAAAACTGCCAAGTCTCTCAAACTCCTAGAATTGTAAAGTAGACGCTTCCTATAGGGATTAGTATTAATCCTAAAATAGAGACTCCGTTAACAAGTGGGATTATCAT
>JAYTAQ010000134.1:0-8410 GCA_043737415.1 bacterium | reverse complement strand
AAAAAATTGATCTGGAGACTTTCCATTTAATTTTTCCAAAAATACTGTAAAGGACTTGGAAGGTTTTTTTAGTAAAAATTCCAATAGAATGTAATCCTTTAATGAAAGACTTCTTTGAAAATAATTTTAGTTGTTTGGGAAGATTTTGCCTGTTTTTCGAAGACCTTTGAGATCCACTAAACCCAAAATCGAATCTGTCGATTCTAAATTGTTTGCTTTTTTCAGACATTTAAATTTTCGAGAAACTATTTTTGAAATAGAATTCTTCGATATTATACCACAATCTCTGTATATATTTATGAAATACCAATCGTAAAGTTCTATCAAATGCCTATTTAAGGGGCAATTGTAGGTTTTTCGATAATTTTCTTCTCCTCCTCATGAAGGTAATAGTCTTGCTCTTTCCTAGAAAGTGCAATCGCCCACAGAGCTAACAAGAATATCAAAATTATCAAACCAAGTACAACAGCAATTAGGATCCTATTACGTTTTACGACTCCGGTATCTTTGTTTTTAGCCTCTTCAGCGGCTTTATTAACAATTTCAAAGCTCCATGTTTTAGTAGTCGGATTAGCTTTTTCTGCACCAATTACGACTTTTACCTCATGTTTACCATAAGACATTTCTTTATCAGGGGTGTAAGTGAAGCTAAAGGCATTTAGCTGTAATTTATTGTCTACACCCATTTCAATACCATCAATCTGGAATTTAAAAGACTTTAAATCGATATTAGCTCCTGAAGGCTTAACAAATGTAGCTGAAACAATCGGTTTTGTATCGTTAATCTGCTGACCGTCCAAAGGCTTCAAATCTCGAATTGTGACATCCAATGATTGTTGGTCGTTACTTTGCTTAATTATATGAATTGGACCATAACCTTTAATAGATTGGCTGTCATCATCAAATGTATATGTAAATCTCAAGTAATAATCTCCTCCGTCGAATTTTGAGGTATCAAGATTAAATGACAAACTATTCCCATTATATATTGAGTCCCACTTTGAACCATCACGGCTGATCTCAACTAATACTTTTTTTACTCTTCCTACCAACTCTGAAGGAAGAACTGTTTCAATTTTTGAATCGGATTTGCTTAATCTATCACCTGAAGGAAGTTTAATATTTACAGAAGATGTTGAAGTGTCAGCGTTGCCGCTAGACTTTGTGTCAATTTGAGTCGGAACTGGAGTTTGCACATTTGAAGTATTTGTAGGTGTAGAAGTTTTTTGAACTGATCTAACGTTAATTGAAAATATTTGAGACATCTGCCGACCTAGATCATTAACAGCAACTAAAACAATAGGGTAAACACCTGCTACAGTAGGTGTTCCACTCAACTTATTCTGGTTATAGGTTAACCATGCCGGAAATGAAGAGGAAGAAGTTAAAATCTTTGCATTTGAAACATCTTTTAATACAATTTCGTAAGAAAGGGCTTGCCCGACGTTTATTGCCGAGGTTGGAGGCGTACTAACAAATACTGGCTGAGCATTATTCGCTGAAATAATAAATGCATTGTCTGAATAATCCACAATCGTATTTTTGCCTGTAGAATCAGTAGTTGTAAGCTTTAATTTATAGTCACTTCCTTCAGTTACTCCTGTAAAATCAATAAATTTAGAGCGAATACCATTTCTATCTGTTATTTGCTGATCTAATCCCGACGTAAATAAATTTTTAACAAATTCACCGCCTTTAAGTAGATCCATAGTGAAGGTAAACTTAGCATTTGCATCAGCGGCATTCTTGGCAAAAAACTGGATCTCAGTGTTTCCGGTAGCGATTTCGCCTCCATTCAGCCTGACAACCCATGACTGAATAGGTCCTACTTCATCTGCAGCATTTGACCTACTATCTAGGGAAACTCTAGGGTCAGCAAATGAACTTATTACAAATGGCAGAGCCAGCACTAACAAAAGAACGAGAGTTGCAAATGCTAATTTAATAAAATTAAGATTTGAGGAGATTTTCGCGTTACGATTAATGCTTGACTTATGTTTCATGAAAATTTCTAGACAATCTTATCAAAATTAAAAAAGATAAAAAATAGCTTTTATTAATTTACAACAACTAGAGCTTTATTTCCAATTTTTATGTAATCAAAGTTAATACTTAGTCGCTTGATTTAAAGGGATGAGACTCATTAGGCCTTAGTGGACAAAGTGTAGGTAGTTGATTTACCTTGTCCTCCAACCACAACAAGTTTCTTTTGTAATAAGAAATTTAGGTCACGGTAAGCTGTCATAGGAGAGACCTTAAATAACTTAATATACTCTTTTCTCTTCACTAAAACCTTTTGCTGTAGCAATTTAAGCAATTTCAACTGCCTTTCGTTTAAATCGAGTCGCTCGGTACTGGTTTTAATATCAAAGTAATCAAATTGAATAATCTCTTTTTTATAATTATCCACTAGATCGTCGATAAGCTCTGCCATCATCGTCACAACCTCTGTAACTCCAATATTTGAAGATTTATTCAGTGCTTGATTAAATGTTCCTATTACATCGACTTTTTTCGAATTAAAAAGTTTGAACAGTGGCATACTAAAGTAGCTTCCATAGTTGTATTTTTCTAAAACCAGCCTAAAGAAAATAATTGATGAGACAAAATTTAAACCTACAAAAGGTGAAATCGAGTTAATGAAGAGCATAAAAACGCTAGCTTTGATAACAGGATGCACATCGTTATCACTTTCAACCCATAAAACAGCCTCGGCTAGTAGATTTGAAATATCATTAGCCTCATAAGACTGGGCCGATAGCTCGTAGGATTTATCAATTGTCTCACTTCCTACTCTAATCTTACCAACATCCCATACCTCTAAAATGCCTGATTGAACGAGTTTGACAATGTGCTGAACTAGATGAAAGTTGAACGAGACTTCGTTTTTTCGAAAGTTATTTTGAACAAAATCAAAAACCTGGCGAATATTGGACAGTAGTTTAGACTCCTTATTTTCAATATCCGAGCCAATTGAGACACGTTTAACTTCTCCCAATGTCAGGTTAAGTTTCAAGAAGTTATTTATTGCAAAAAGATCGTCAAAAATGCCCTCATTTGCTATACGAGATCTAGCTTTTGATGAAATTTCACTCTCGCTGAGAATAGCAATATTTCTTTCTAACCTTGAAATATGCATCAAAGCTTTATCAGTAATTTTGTATGAAAGACTCTTATCAACCATATATGTTTCAAAAATTCAAAACAAGCCCATTTGATAATTGTATCAAAATGGGCTTATTCTATAACAGTTTCATTAAAATTTCAGCTATTTAACCGGTTTCTTTGTTGGTGAAGGTGTAGGTGTTTCAATTGGTGAGTTTTTAGAATCAGCAGCTTTCTTTTCTTCTGCAGCCTTGGCATCTCTCTCGGCGATTAGTTTCTTTACATTAGCAATCTTTGCATCAATGTCCTGTGTTTTGTAGAAATCCTGAATCTGAGTATTTGAAGCATTCTTATCCGAATAATCTTTGAACACATCATATATTTTTAAAGCCTGATCGTATCCCTGCACTTCAACAAAAATATCAGCGTATTTTACCTGGTAAAACAAGTTATTTGTATCATAAGTATTAGCTAACTGAATGTTGTTAAACGCTGTGTTATAATCCTTATTTCTCTCCATTAACTTAGCTAATTGGAAGTAAGTGTCTGGATGATAGGGGTTCAATGAAATTGATGTTGAAAGATACTGCAAAGCTGATTGATCTTGAGCTAGATTTGCGTACTCGGAGATTCTAGAAGTTAAAAGACCAGCAAGGTAGTAGTTTTTGTATTCATCAGGATATTTAGACATCGCAAATGCAAGATTATTTAAAATGCCTTTTTGGAAGCTGCTCAAGCTATTTGCCTGGTCAATAACATCCTGGCTGTCTTTTGAAGCAGGATCGTCAGTTACTTTCTTTTGCAAAGTATCAAGCTGATTAATCAAGATTGCTCCATTCGCATTTGCAAGCTCACGAATCATAACATCTGATTCAGGATACTTATTTACAGCATCAAGTGAGGAGTTCTGGTATCTTTCAAGATTTCCAATTGATTGGAATCGCTTCGCCCAAAATACAGAAACATTAGCATCCGTAATTTTTGCACCGTTATAAACAACGACACTTGTAAGGGCTATGAGTATCAATGGAAGGATGTAATTAAGGTTATGATTAGTGTCAAATGACCGTCCAGCTAGAGCGATATTTAAGTTCTTCTGAGGCTCATTTTCGTGATAGAAAACCATTAATACCCCAAGTAACAGCCAGAAAGTTAGAAGTAGCGAGAAATCATAACCTGTAATCACAGTCGAAACTCCCAAAACAACGAATGCTAGCAATCCGAAAGCCCCCATCGTCGGCATCTCAGTAAAGACTTTTTTTGCTCCAGTTAGGACAAACATTGCAAAAATAGCTATTAAAGCTAGCAAACCGAATAGTCCTTGTGCCGAAAGGGTCTCTAGAAAGTATGAACCTGCATGATTGATTCTGATTTCAGGTACAGAAGGCGCATTATTATTAATTGTCAGATTTCCAGCAACTAAGGAATCACTTTTGAATCTATCAAATCCGTACGCGAAATTGCCTTGACCAATACCCAGAAGTCCTTTTGAGATTGATGATTTGATTGAATCTAGAGAGATATTCCATGATACGTTCAAAGGCATTGAAGGATAACTAAGAGGTTGGACTTTTCGATGAGTAATTCCAAAATATGAACCTAAGCCCAGAACCAAGGATAATAAAACTAAGGATAAAACAGGTACAAATGCCGGTTTAAGTCTTCTATTTGTACACAAAAGATATCCAATAAAAGTAAAGGATAAAAGACCAGCGGCAAGGTAAAAATAGGGTTTTGATGAACCTGCGATGTTTAAGAAATTAAAGAAACCCGTACCAATAACTAATAAAACTAATGAATCTATAACAAGAATATTTCGTGACTTATTTTGAATAATACTATTAACGGTTAAACCTATGCTTAGAATCAATGATGTAAGAGTTATAGCAACTAAAGAGCTATAGTGTCCTGTTGGAGTAAAGAACACCGAATTAACGTAGTCTCTAAAGAATATTGAGCCATTGCTCCATGTTCCTGCATACCTAAATAATGTCCAAAGAACAGTAACAGCGATTGAAATATTGAAATATCTTAAAATATTCTGGACGCCTTCTGAATCTCTAACATTGTTAACAAAAATAAAAAAGAATATAGCTAACATTGAGGTTTCAACAAATGAATTACCTAATGTTGAATTAAATCCGAGTAAACTATTCGTCTTATTAATAGAGAATAAAGTCGATAGTAATGATGATGCAACAAAAAGAAAAATAGGTAGATAAAGCTTTGAGGAGGTAATGCTTAGTTCTTTTGTCTTGATAGTTCGAACCACCCAAAAGATTAAAAGTACAATATTTAAAACAGCAAGCAATGTTACTTTGTGAAGTGCAGTGAAGGTAAATGAGCTAGTTGAGTCAAAATAAACTCCAGGTGAAGTAAAAGGATTAAAGGTAAGCAAGATCAAAAAGAGACCGACCCCTATAATAAATTCTATTAGTTTTCTATTCATAGTACCGTACATGATAAATGAATCACGGCTTTTATCAAGAACTAATTTTATATTTTATTCAAGTCTATTATTTAGGCTTTATTGACCTTTCTATAAGTAACATTGATAATTGTGGACAGTGATTATTGACCAGACAAAAAACCTTAGAAAACAAATTATTGATAAGACTATCAAACGAGGGTATGACCTAGTATTTATTGAAAAAGCTATAGTTGAGGCTGAACAATTGCATGCAGGTCAACTTAGGAAATCGGGATTACCTTACATTGTTCATCCTTTTTCAGTTGCTCTTGAGATTCTAGAATTAGATCTGGGTGCAAATGCAGTTGCAGCTTCCCTCCTCCATGACACAATCGAAGACTGTAATGTAGACAAAAATTATATTGAAAAAAGGTTCAACCCCACTGTCGCAAAGTTGGTTGAGGGCGTGACAAAACTTGACGAAATAGCTGACAATTCAATATCCAGATATACAGAACTTATGAATTTAAGGAAGTTCTTGATTTCTTCTGCTTCAGATATTAGAGTTTTGCTTATAAAACTTGCTGACAGACTTCATAATATGAGAACTATAGATTCTCTGCCACCATTAAAGCAGATTGATTATTCCGAGGAGACACTCAAGGTGTATGTACCCTTAGCCGAGTATGTTGGTATTGGAAAGTTTAAAAGAGAGCTCGAAGATATTGCTTTTAGGAAAAAAGAGCCTGAGATCTACAAAAAGATCAAAGCAAAAATAGAAAAAGACGAAAGAATTCATCAAGGAATATTGGATCAGTTAATCATTGATATTGAAAAGATTTTAAAATCAGAGACTGATTACCCAACTGAAGTTTTTGGGCGAATTAAATCTGTTCACTCAACTTATTCAAAATTACAAAAGAAACTTAGAGAGGGCAAGATTTTTGATATTGAAGACTTGGAAGTTTCAAAAATAAAAGATTTATTAGGAGTTTCAATTATTCTTAATTCAAATGAGATTGAATGTTATAGAATTCTTGGAATTATCCATGCGCATTTTGAGCATTTACCAAAGGACTTTGACGATTATATCGCTAGGCCAAAGCGAAATGGATATAGAGCCCTTCAAACGACTGTAGTTTACAAAGAGGCAACATCTGAGATTCAAATTAAAACTTCTGAGATGCATGAAATCAATGAATTCGGACCTGCATCGCATTTAGCGTATAAATTATCAGGTAAAAGGAATGCGAAAATATCATCTCATTATGGATGGGTCAAAAATTTAAGTATGTGGCTAAGCGGCTCTGATGACGAAAAAAAATACGAACTCTCAGCTTTTGAAGATAAAATTTTTGTAATAACACCTAAGGGTAAAGTTGTAGAACTAAAAAAGGGAGCAAGCCCACTTGACTTCGCATATGCTATCCACTCAGAAGTAGGCAACAGGTTTATAAGTTCAAAAATTAACGGCCAGATAGGAAAGATTGATGCTACATTGATGAATGGAGATGTTGTTGAAGTCTTAACTTCAAAGAATTCTAAAAAACCGTCAGAAGAATGGCTTAAACATGCCCGAATGACTTCAACGAAGGGTAAAATCAGGCGATTACTCTTTGTGCACGAAAGAGAAAATGACATTACCAAAGGTAAAGTATCGATTTCGAATTACATTAATAAATGGATAAAAATAGACTGGCTGACTTTAGACTCTGGGTTGCTTCGGTTTGTTTGTAGTGAGCTGGGTTGTGCTGACATCGATAATTTTTACATAAGAATAACATCTGGAAATATAGCAAAGAAAGATGTTCTTAAGCTTCTAGTCAAGAAACTAAACCTCCAACGAAGCGAGAGCCTACCTGAAACCAAGGTACTACCTATTATTGATTTAAAATCAAAAACTGGCGTTTTTATTGAAGGCTTAGGAGATCTTGAATATAAAGTTGCAGGGTGTTGCAAGCCAATTTTTGGGGATGAAATAATTGGAATTGTTACTCTTAGAGATGGGTTAAAGATTCATCGTAAACGCTGCCCTAAATTAGTAATAATCGAAGAATCACGAAAACTTTTAGCATCCTGGGCATAAGATTACTTCTTAGCACCCTCGATTTTTTGATAATCACTGGGTATTGAGTCTAATTGCTGCTTTGGATCATAGTTTTTAAAATCAAAATAGATTTGTGAAGGTGTAGTTGTAAAACTATTTGCCACAATAAAACTACGAAACAAACCTGTCTCTGGCTCAGTTTGAACTATCACATCAACTATTTCGTCACTTGTGTACAATGCATGTTTCCACTTCCCTGAGTAGATGTTTGTTGATCTTTTTATTGGATTAAACTTGCCTTCTTTATAATCTTTTAACAGTGGAACAAGAGGAAAATAGTTTTGAAAAATATTATTGTAAGATAAATATAGTACTTTTGCCCTCGCATCTGTATCAGCAGGAATAGGACTAACGGTATATGCCTTTGCTGTGTTACTCATATTTACTATCTCCCCTTTACCATTATAAAAAATACTCTCATTTTGACCATACGTTCTGATATCAAGTCTTTTTACCGATCCCTTCTCCATAAAGAAGAAATGGTCATCATATCTATTCTCGACAGCCTTAATTGTTGTTCCTGAAGGTGCTAATGAATTTATTGTTGGAGTTGGAGCTGAGGATTGCAAAACGGTACTTGCATCACTTTTGGTAACTAAAGATCCTCTTGTGTAGACTTCAAAAGAACCATTAAAATAATTATTCACTGCGGTCTCAAAAGGCAAATCCTTAGATATTTCAGTATAATTGGGATTCTTCCCAGCTGAACTTTTGCCGAAAAACTGAAAAACAAGCGCAACTGTTAAACCGATTAAAACCAACGTTAATATTGGCTGGATAACTGTCAT
>JAYTAQ010000133.1:0-8415 GCA_043737415.1 bacterium | reverse complement strand
AGTAATTGAGAAAACATCTTCAAATAAAGCGTTTAACGTCCAATTAAAGAAGAAATATTGTTGCCAGAATCCAGCTTTTATTACAACTCCTAAAAATATTCCAATCGGTATACTTAAAAAAATATTTAAAATTCCAATGCTAATAACTAAATCTTTGAAGTCTTTAGCCTTCCGAGGAAACTTTTCAATAAGCAAAATCAGATTATAAATTAAAATAAAAATAATCGCTTTCTGAAGAAAAAGTAGGCTAATTCCAATGGCTAAACCAGCTACAATGAGATTCTTGAAATTATTTGATTCGATAAATCTTATTAAAAACAAGTATGAAATGAGTATGAACGTACACATTAAGTTATCAGGTCTAATTTCCATTTGATTTGAAACAAAAATTATGGAAGTGGTTGATAAAATTAAAGCTATAAATCGAAATGACTGAGATTTTAAATAAAATCCTGATATTAAATAAACAAGATAAAGATTAATAAATCCAACTATTATCGAAACAATTTTGATCGCCCAAAGAGCAGTTACAGGGGAAGAAAATAGATTGAAGATGACTGAGTATAAATACCACATTAATGGATGATGGTGCTGAAAAAAATCTCTATATGGAACTTCACCCGAATAAACAAGATAAGATGAGTGAATATGCTCTAGTTCGTCCCAGCCAAAGGGTTTGAGAAACTGAATATAAATAATGAAAATAAAGAAGAAAAAGGCGATACATATCATTGGTTTGCATCGAGAGGCTGCGGAGATTAGGTTCATTGTATTTATGATACTAAATTGAGTTTGTCATTGCGAGGAGTGGACTGACAGCCGCCGATCTTTTCTGATGTCAATTATAAATTAAATGCGCTTAGGTACTGCTCGTCCTTTTTCTTCGCTCCTTTTCTCGTTATATTCAGCGTCGTTATTAACGTTCCATTCACTGGTTTCTTTTGTCCCATTGATAATATTTCGCGCTACTATAAGTCCAGTCATCATACTGTGATCCTGGTTATTCCAGCGGTGCATGCCATTTCTTCCTACTGTATAAAGATTAGGAAGAGTTTCTAAATATATCCGTATTTTATCGACATTCTTTGCATAATCAGCGTCATAAACAGGATATGCCTTTTTAATTTTGGAGACAGATCCATCAATCAAATCCTCTTTTTTACAAATTCCTAGCTGTACTGCCTCAGATTTCGCTAAGTCCAAAAAGTACTCTTGAGGTTTGTTCCAAAGCTCATCGTTTTCGAAAATGAAATATTCCATTCCAAGCGATGTTTTACTTTGATCAGGAACCATTTCTTCGCTCCAATTTTTAAAATTTTGAATTCGACCTACTTTTACCTCCGGGCTATGGATATAAATCCAGTTATCGTCAAAAACATAAGGCTTGTCAACAACAAGCAGCACCGTGATGAAATCCCTATATGAAAGCATATTTGAAGTTTCTAATATCTCTTTTGGAACTTTGCCCAGAGCCTTAATGAGAGACTTTAATGGCATTGTTGAAATTACTTCATCGAATTCCTCCGAAAGACTGTCATTATTTCCAGAAAATTTAACTGACCAACATTTTTCAGATGTCAGTTTTAGGCTTGTCACCTTACAATTCATAACAAGGTCACCTCCATTTAATTTAAAGCTCTCAGCTACAGCATTCCACATCATTCCTGGTCCAAGCCTTGGATAGTAGAATTCATCAATTAAAGTCTTGAATTTTCTGCCATAACTTGGTACTAATGACGATAAAACTGCACCCCAAAGGGAAAAAGTCTTTACACGCTGAATCGCCCAGTCTTTGGAAATCTTATTCACTGGAATTCCCCATATTTTCTCGGTGTAAGTTTTAAAAAAAGTTGTAAATAGCATTTTTCCAAATCTATTCGTCATCCAGTCTTCATAAGTCACTTCAGGCTTTATTTTAATCAAACTTCCCCGGATATATGAGGTTAACGCTTTTGTTGAATCAATTAATCCGAGGTTAAACAGAGCATTAAAAAAAGATAAAGGATAGTCGTAATATTTATTTTTATACAAAATGCGGGATTTCCTTTTCTTGGTAAGCAAATCATCACCTAATGTTAATTTCCAGAAATTCTCTATTTCTACATTTTTTGTATAAAAACGGTGACCTCCAATATCATATTTATAACCTTTGTAATCAACCGTACGCGAGATGCCTCCTACGTACTCAGGATCAAACTCGACAATTGTCGTTTGTATATTATTTTTTACTAATTCCAGTCCAGCTGTTAGTCCAGCTGGCCCAGCTCCAATAACAAGTACTCGTTTCATGATTCAATAATTTTTAGGCAACACCAGTTGTTACTTCATCAGTCTTTAATAATTGAAGAAATTTAGATGTAGATCTTTTTAATCTTTTGATTGGATCGTTAAGTATTTTAATATCATCATCTCCTAAGATTTTTTCTACAATAATGAAAGTTCCAAGCATTATAAATGTCATATTTACGGTAAACAAAAAAACGCCTATAACTCTATTTGTATCAAAAAAGGCATCAAAATACTTGAAACTAAATATCCCTACAATTAACATAGCTAAAGTGCTTAATAACTTATTAACTATATGTCTCGATTGATAAAGCACATTCACACCTTTTTTGTTGAGGAAGAATACCAGTATACCAAGATTTACAGCGATTGAAATACTTGATGCAAGGCCTATTCCTCCGATTGCAGCAAGGCTATCGCCTCTTGTAAAATACGAGTCAGCATTTTGGAAAATAGTTATAGGATTAATCGTTAAACTATCATCAAAATTACTGAATACATTTACTAATGCGTAGGTTAGAGCTAATTCAAAGCAAATTGTAAGAATACTCACTACAGTTGGAGTTTTTGAGTCATCCATAGCGTAAAAAGCCCTATTTACAAGGTTTAACAGTGAATAAAAAACAATTCCTAAGCTTAAAAATACCAATGAATATGATATTAATCTGGTTTGTTCAAGACTCATGTTTGTATTAATTACACCAAAAAGAAGTCTGACAATAGGAGTTCTTAATACTATGAAAAGTGCTGTAACCGGTAATGTCCAAAAAAGTATTGATCTTAAAGCTTTTGAAAATAATGTTTGAAACTCCTCTTTTCGTCCCTGGCTGGCTAATCCTGCAAGGCTAGGAAATACAGACGTTGAAATAGCTGTACCGAAAATTGAAACCGGTATTTCTCGAAGCGACAGAGCTATGTCAAAAGCGGAAAGTGAGCCTTTATTCTTTAAACCAATAGCAATTAATACTTGAAAAATATTACCGATATAATCTGAAGTAAGCCCAATAATTCGAGGTAATGTCTGTTTTATAGCTTTGCGCACGTATACATCGTTAATACTCAAAATTGCGGGAGAATAGCTTATTCTAGATCTAAAAATTGCTGGCAATTGCACCAGGAAATGCATAAAACTGCCCGCAACTACTCCATAAGCCAGAATTTCAATATTTCTGTGGTTGTAATAGGCGATAATCGCAAACCCAATTATCCCGAAATTGTAAAAAAGTGGAGCTAAAGCAGTAATAAAAAATTTCTTTTTTATTTGTAGGATACTAGAAAAAATACTGCTGACACATAGAATAATTGGTGACAGAATTAGAATTCGTAATAAATAAATGAATTTTTCTATATCCTCAGGACTTAGTGACGCAGATACATTAGCAATTTTTAGTTTGACTGCAGGTTGAATGATTTGAGGAGCAAAAATAAAGACAAGTAAGCATAAAAAAGCTAAAACAATAAAAAAAACATTAACTATACTTGAAAAAACCACCTTCAATCTCGATTCATCTTCGTTTATTGAAGTTTGAGTTAGTATCGGGATTAAAGAGGCATTAATTGCTCCAATTGCTACGACCGTAAAAATAAACTCTGGAATGGTATTTGCAGCGAGAAAAAGATCAAGATCCTTACCAATTCCGAATACCGATGTTATTAGCTGAAGTTTGAATAATGCAGAGATCTTGGTGACTAACAAGATAATGGCTATGCCAAAGGCAATATAAGAATATGAATCAGATGAACGGCTGATTAATGATCTTGATTTGCTGAAAATTCTTTTTAATTGACTCACTGCGCAAATTGTAGAGTGAATTGTTTAATCAATCAAGAATTATTGGCTATCATCAATTGTGTCTGAGCCGCAGCGAGGACATTTATCCAAAAGCTGTCGACCCTCATACTTAAAACTACAACTTAAACATTTAAAACTGTAGATTTGGTTGTAAGCAACGGTACTGAAATCAATTGAATGACCTTTAGAAGTGTCAATGATTTCTGACTCTATATGAGACAAATCAATATCCTGCGTAGGATCAAAATTATCATAAAAATTTGTTGTTACGTTGTCGTTTGTGGATTGATCGTTCATTTGAGTTATGCCCACTAGATAAGACATTCTAGACTTATTTGAGCACAGGCGCAAATAATTAAAGAGTTAATATATAACGTTAGTTTATGAGATTAATTTATAGATTATTAAAGAGAATCATCATGCGGCAAGTTGTAATAATATCATGGATAACGCCAGTGATTGTCATAATGCCTAAAAGTTGTTATTATTAGGGGATAAGTTACGATAATTTAATGGCAGAGAAAAGTTCAAAAAAATTAGATTTTCAAGTTTTGAGTAGAGAAGATATCATCAAAAAGGTCTCTATTTCTCCAACTGATACAGGATCTCCTGAAGTTCAAGTCGCTTTGTTAACAAAACGAATTTTAGAATTAAGTGATCATTTAAAAAAACACAAAAAAGATAATCACTCTAGACGAGGTCTTTTACAGATGGTAGGAAAGAGACGAAGACTATTAGAGTATCTGAAGAGAAAAGATGATGCTAGATATGGTAAGGTTTTAGAATCTACCGGTTTAACTAAATAATTTTTTTTAGATTACAATACAATATGCCTTATCTGATTTATATTAGAAAAGGCATATTGTATTTATTTTTTGTTATTGATATAAGATTTGAAAGCTATGAAAAATAAAATCGTTCACGAGTTTGATTTAGATGGAGTGCCTTTTCGTTTAGAAACGGGTGAGATCGCTAATAATGCTCAATCAGCATTCATGGTCTCATACGGCGAGACAACAGTCCTAATTACAGTTACAATTGGAGCTATTAATTCAGCTTTAGATTTTTTTCCTTTAACGGTTGACTACATTGAAAAGCTTTATGCAGTGGGTATTATTTCTTCATCTCCTTATGTAAAAAGAGAAGGTAGGCCGACTGATCATGATACTCTGGCTGCACGCCTTATTGACCACGCAATTAGATCACTATTTCCATCAAACTTTAGAAATGAAACTCAGATTATTGCTCAGGTAATTTCATATGATAAAGAGCATGATCCGGTTTTAGCTTCAATAATAGGAGTTAGCTTCGCACTTTCATACTCTGGACTTCCATTCTCAGGTCCATACGGTGCAACACAGGTGGGACTGATTGATGGAAAGGTCGTTCTAAACCCTACGCTTTCACAAATGTCTTTAAGTCAGATGGAAATGATGATCAGCAGTGTTGATGCTGGTATTGTTTCAGTCGAAGCAGTTGCTCATGATGTTTCTGATGAAGTTGTCAAAGATGCTATTGCCCAAGCAGTTGAACACAACAAAGCTCTTATTGAAGAGCAGAATAAATTTATTAAATCTCACGGAAAAAAGGAATTCACTGATTTAAATAGTGCACCAACTGAAGGATTATACGAAGAAGTTTCCAAACAGATTAAAGCTGAACTTTCCGAGGCAATTTATCTTCCTGAGAAAATGCACAGAGAGAGAGGTATGGATGCTGTTCGAGTTAATCTGATCGAGTCCTACAAAAGTAAAATCGAGTCAGAAGAGGTTCTTTTGACTGACCTTATTAAATATTTCGAGAAGGTGGCTAAAAACATTGTACGTGAAAATGTAATGTCCAGCGGTAAAAGGCCTGATGGTAGAGATTTGAAGGCAGTTAGACCTTTGAAAATGCGAGTTGGAGTTTTACCAAGAGTTCATGGATCAGCTTTATTCACCCGAGGTGAAACACAAAGTTTGACTATTGTGACCCTTGGAACTGAAAGAGATGCTTTACAATTTCAAAATCTTGAGGGCGATCAAAGCAAGAGATACTTCCATCATTATAATATGCCAGGCTACGCCAATGGTGAAGTTGATCGAAAATTGGGTATGGCAAATAGACGGGCAATCGGCCACGGTATGATTGGAGAGAAAGCTCTTGTGAATATGCTTCCATCAGCTGATGAATTCCCTTATACAGTTCGAGTAGTTTCTGAAATTACTGCCTCAAACGGCTCCACATCAATGGCAGCGACTTGCGCCTCAACATTGGCTTTGATGGATGCAGGCGTTCAATTGAAAAAAATGATTGGTGCGATTGGAGTTGGTCTTGTATACGAGTCAAATACTGATTATAAAATTGTAACAGATATCCTAGGAATTGAAGACTTCTACGGAGATATGGACTTCAAGATTACTGGTTCAAAGGATGGAATTACTGCAATTCAGCTAGATAATAAAATGTCGGGAATTCCAGAAAAAATCCTTTTTGAGGCCATTGACCAATCCAAAGAAGGTCGAGTACATGTGATTTCAGAAATGGAGAAGTGCATGACTTCGTCACGGGAGAAAATTTCCTCCAATGCTCCCCAGGTTAAGATCCTCAAAATTGATCCTGAAAAGATTGGAGAAGTTATCGGATCAGGGGGTAAAGTTATCAAAAGCATCATTGAAAAGACTGGCGCTGAAATAAATATAGAGGACGATGGGCGAATCATGATATACTCTACCAGTGAAGAGGGCTTTGAAATGGCTATTAGTATGATCAACGGAATTGTTCAAGATCTTATTGAGGGTCAAGAGTATGAGGTAGAAGTCGTACGTGTTGAGCCTTATGGCGCATTCGTCGAAATTCCAAATACTAAAATTCAAGGTATGGTCCATGTATCAAATCTAGGATTGGGCTACATTAAAGATTTAAAAACTGTTATAAATGTAGGACATAAATTAACTGTAATCTATGACGGCAAAGATGAGAAAGGTCGGATTAAGTTTACAGGAATTGATAGCGCAGAAAACCAAGAATCTGTAAATGAATAAAGTAATTAAAAACGCCAAATCATTGATATTTAGTTTATCAATAACTGCTTTCTTCCTCATGTTTTCAGGATTCAGCTATATTAAAGCCGAATGTTTGAATACAATACCAAATCCTCTTAACCCAGACTGTATTCAAGGCAGAAACGATATTAGTGTTGGAGGGCTCACCAATAGATTTATTGGGGTGATGCCAATTGTTATAACTATAATTACTGTAATTGCTATTGCTCGAGGGGCAATAAAAATTATACTTGCTGATGATCCAGAGAAAAGAGCTGCAGGATTTAAAGGTATCATTAATGCAACGTTAGGAGCTGTTGTTTTTTATTCAATATGGGTAGTATTATTCCTTATTGAATACTTCACAGGAGCAGAGTTAATTCCATTTAAAATTTAGAAATGAAAAAATTAGTAACCAAAATCTTAGTTTTAATACTTGTCCTTTTTTCCTCATTTTTTGTTTTGCCTTCTAGTACGAGAGCAGTAACCAGACCAGAATGTTTAGATACAGCAAATGCGGCTTATACCTCCACAAGCTGCGTGAATGAGAGATTAGGATTCACAGATGCGGTTGTTACAAATGCTGGGGTAATCTTTATTAAACGAAATCCTATAAGTTACTTAGTGATTGCGATGAGAATACTGCTTGGATTCGCTGTTGTGTTTACGGTTTTCAAGATAGTATTAGCTGGTATAAAGATCGCCGGCTCAAAAGAAGATGGTGAGAAGATGAAAGAAGGGTTCAAAACTGTAGGTTTTGCTGTCACTGGTATGGTGATAGCATTAAGTGCTCTAGGGATAACATTCTTTGTACAGAGATTTTTTCTTGGGAGTACTTTCAGTGGAGATCAAATAATTGATTGCAATGATGCTAGCTTCTTGGCTACTGCTTCGCCAGCGCTTGTGACAAAATGTAATGATATTATCAATTAATTGATTTGCAATAGTCAGAAAAAAATCGTATTTTATTCAGTAAGAGTTACAATAATAAAGTAACAAATACTATATCAAAATTAAAAAAGTGTGTTATAATTCAAAACGAAATAATATGAAAAAAATCAACAAAATAGTCAAGGTTTTATCAGTACTTGGTGTTAGCGCAATGGCAATGTCCACTTCCGCTTTCGCAGCTGGTGGTACTACATCTGGTATTTCTTCAATATTTCCTACAACAGGCATTCTATCCGATTCACTGGATTTGCAAAGCATTGTAGTTCTAGTATTTAGAATATTACTTTCTGTTGCAGTTCTTTGGGTTGTTTATAATATAGTATTAGCAGGTATCAAAATCGCTGGAGCTAAGGACGACGCTGA